>NZ_QUDI01000046.1:0-43839 GCF_003477465.1 Parabacteroides sp. AF48-14 | reverse complement strand
GTCAAAATGGGACTTTTTCCTCTTTTTTGAGTGTTTTCCGCCATTACGACCGTCCTATCTCTATTACGACCGTGCTAATAGGTAGTGCACTCGGCACCTCGCGAAGATTAGGACGGTCGTAATGGCGATTAGAACGGTCGTAATTGGAAAAAGGACCGTTTTAAGAGCAAAAAAGCACCTGAATTTCCTTGCGATATTTGGGACGCCGTCCGTTTTGTTTTCAAATATTCGATTCTCCGGGAGTTAAGCTTTATCACATTGTCGGCGTTTCCATCTTTCGGTAATCAAATTGCACGCTTTTTGGAATGGGCTCGGCACTTTATTTTCTCTGTTGTCATCCGCAAAGGCTAAAACCATGAAAAGAGTCAATCCAAAACCGATCAGAATTTCGGACGAAATAGAAAAACGGACAAAAAGAGGGTTATTGTAAATTTTGTCGAATAATTGGTTATATTCGCACAATCATAAACGAGTTACATCATATATTATAGAAATATGAAATGGATATACTTTTTTGCCGTATCATCACTCATGATGATTGCCTGTAATGATAGCAAGACTACAAAAGAGAACGAAAGCGTCAACCAGACATTGCAAACTATTTTCAACCGCAAAAGCGTACGAAAATATACGGAACGGCCGGTTGAAAAAGAAAAATTGGAAATGCTTGTCCGTGCAGGCATGGCTGCACCTTCTTCGCGCGACCGCCGTCCCTGGGAGTTTGTGATTGTAACGGACCGCGATCTTTTAGACACAATGGGAGACGGCTTGCCCTTGGCACGTATGCTGAAAGATACCAAACAGGCTATTATCGTATGCGGAGATACGCTTAAATCGAATAATGCCTGGATGCTCGACTGTTCGACGGCCGCCCAAAACATACTGCTTGCCGCCGAATCAATGGGCCTGGGAGCCGTATGGACAGCCGCCTATCCTTATCCCGAACGGATGCAGGTCGTGCGGGACGCCTTGCAACTCCCGGAACATATCATTCCCCTGACCGTAATTCCGCTCGGCTATCCGGCAGGTCAGGAAAAGCCTAAAAATAAATTCAACGAACAGCAGATACATTATAACAAATGGTGAGAATAAATTGTTGGATTGTAACTATATTGTAGTTACATTTGCAAAAACTTTAAATATATAAATGGGAACAAAAGAAAAGCTTATCGAACGTTTCAAGTCGTTGCCTACTAATTTCACATTTGAGGAAATGGAACGTTTGTTATCCATATTTGGTTATGAAAAATCAAATAAAGGCAAAACGTCCGGTTCGAGAGTTATCTTTAAAAATGGAGATAAACGTCCTATTATGATCCATAAACCTCACCCAGGTAATATCATCAAAGGTTATGCAATAAGGCAAGTATTAAATGATTTGACAAATGAAGGTTTTATTAAATGAAGAAAGGATATACTTATGAACACATTAAAATATAAAGGTTTTATTGGTTCTGTCAACTTCAGTGAAGAAGACAGCGTTTTCTTCGGTAAAATAGAAGGAATTAATGGAATGGTCAATTTTGAAGGACAAAGCGTTCAAGAACTAACAGAAGCTTTTCATGAGGCTGTCAATGATTATATTGCATTTTGCGAAGAAGAAGGGATACAGCCGCATAAGAGTTATTCGGGATTATTGAATGTTCGCTTGACCCCGGAAATACACAGTCGCGTAGCGATGCTGGCAAAACGCACCGGTATCTCCATCAATGCATTCATCAAGCAAGCATTGGAAAAACAAATTATGACTATGCTATAGGAATTTAAAAACGTATAAACCATACATGACAAAACAAGGCACCATACTGGTTGTAGACGATAACAAAGGAATCCTTACCGCAGTACAGATGCTGTTGGGCACTTGCTTCGAGAAGGTGATTACCATTTCTACTCCGAATAAGATAAAATCCACATTGCACGATGAGAATATAGATGTTGTTCTGTTGGATATGAATTTCAGCGCCGGTATCAATACCGGCAACGAAGGGCTGTTCTGGCTCTCGGAAATAAAGAAGGAAGATGCATCGATACAGGTCGTTCTTTTTACGGCATACGCGGATATCGACCTTGCCGTACGGGGAATTAAGGAAGGAGCGACCGATTTTGTCGTCAAGCCCTGGGACAACGCCAAGCTGCTGGAAACGTTGCGGACCGCCTATAACATACGGATAGCCAACCGCAAAGGCATCGCACTTGCCGACAACAAGCTGGTCGTCTCCAAAGAAAGCGGCATGTTCTGGGGAGAAAGTAGCGCCATGCAACAACTCCGCTCCCTGATCGAAAAGGTCGCCCGGACGGATGCCAACATCCTGGTTACCGGCGAGAACGGAACAGGTAAAGAAATGCTTGCCCGCGAAATACATATGCTTTCCAACCGGAAGAAAGAGACATTAGTCCCGGTCGATATGGGAGCCATCACGGAAACGCTTTTTGAAAGCGAACTGTTCGGCCACGTCAAAGGAGCTTTTACCGATGCGCGGGCAGACCGGCCGGGAAAATTCGAGGTTGCCAACAACGGCACGCTGTTCTTAGATGAAATCGGGAACCTCTCCTATCACCTGCAAGCCAAGCTGTTGACCGTCCTGCAACGCCGCAGCATCGTCCGCGTGGGAAGCAACACGCCCATTCCGGTCAATATCCGTCTGATCTGCGCGACAAACCGCGACTTGCAGGAAATGGTCGAAAAAGGCGATTTCCGCGAAGACCTGCTCTATCGCATCAATACGATCCATGTAGAGATTCCGCCCCTTCGCGAACGGCCGGAAGACATCGTCCCCCTTACCGAAATATTCCTGTCCAAATATGCCAATATCTATGGGAAAACAACCATGCACCTCAGTCCGGATGCCAAAGAGAAACTGAGTGCACAGCCCTGGTTCGGAAACATCCGGGAACTGGAGCACACCATCGAAAAGGCGGTTATCATTGCCGAAGGAAACGTGTTGGAGGGAAACGATTTCGATTTTCCGCGTGCCAAAAAGGAATCGGCGACAAAAGAAGCGACGACTTTGGAAGAAATGGAATACAACATGATAAAGAGCGCCATGGACAAATACAGCGGAAACCTGTCGCTCGTTGCCAGCCAGTTGGGAATCTCCCGGCAGACGCTGTATAACAAGATCAAACGATACGAACTGTAATGCTGAAAGGGATTTTCCATAATTTCTATCTCCGTCTGGCAGTATTTATCATACTGACGGTAGCAGAGACCTGGTTTGCTCTCCAAAAGGAGTGGATATGGTTCATCCCGCTTATGGGCGTATGGCTTTTTATACTCCGGCAAATCCTGTTGTCGGACAAACGGAATGCCCAGAAAGTCGCGTTTATGTTCGATGCGATCGACAACAGCGACTATGCATTCCAATATGCAACACGCGGCCGTTCGTCCAACGATAAGCTGGTCAGCGAGTCGTTAAACCGCATTACCCAGATTCTTTTCCAGGCAAAGGCAGACGCTGCGCAGAAAGAGAAATATTACGAGCTGATCATGAACTCGGTCAACACCGGTATCATCGTGCTCGACGACAATGGCGTGATCTTCCAGACCAACAATGAAGCTTTGCGGTTGTTGGGAATGTCGGTCTTCACCAATGTCCGCCAACTTGGACGTATCGACGAAAATCTGGAAAACACCGTGCGGAATATCCAGCCGGGCGACAAACATCAGATATCGTTTACCAACGAACGCGGCAACGTACACTTGTCTATCCGCGTTTCCGAAATGACCTTGCAGGAAAAGCACGTGCGCATCCTGGCGATTAACGATATCAACAGCGAACTGGATGAGAAGGAAATCGACTCCTGGATACGCCTGACACGCGTCCTGACGCACGAGATCATGAACTCCGTCACGCCTATCACTTCGCTCAGCGATACGCTCCTCTCCCTTCATGAAAATGCGGACGACGACATACGCAGCGGCCTGGAAGTGATCAGCACGACCGGAAAAAGTCTGATTTCGTTTGTGGAGTCTTATCGTAAGTTCACGCATATCCCGACACCTGAACCTTCCCTGTTCTATGTCCAAAAGTTCGTGGAACGTATGGTGAAGCTCGCCCGCCATCACAACAATTTCCCGAACATCACGATCAACGTCAGCGTCGAGCCGTCCGACCTGATTGTCTATGCGGACGAGAACCTGATTTCGCAGGTTGTCCTGAATCTGCTGAAAAACGCCATGCAGGCAATCGGAAGCGAGCAGGAAGACGGCCTGATCGAAGTAAAAGCCTATTGTAACGAAGAGGAAGCCGTCCTGATAGAAGTCAGCAACAACGGTCCCGTCATTCCGCAGGAAGAGGCCGAACATATTTTCGTACCATTCTTCACGACCAAAGAGGGCGGCAGCGGCATCGGGCTGTCCATCTCCCGCCAGATCATGCGCCTGTCCGGAGGAAGCATCGCCCTCAAGAGCGCCCCGGCAGCCAAACGGACAACGTTTATTCTGACGTTCCCTTGATGAAGGGATAAAAAATATCAATTATCATAAACATTTCAAACGCCAAATGTTTTATATCTTTGAGCCGTAAATAAAGATTTATGAACATATTAGACAAACTCAAAATCAATCACCGTCCAAGCGCGGGAGCTTTGGATCTTCTGAAATATATCGGTCCGGGACTGTTAGTAACTGTAGGGTTTATCGATCCGGGGAACTGGGCGACTAATTTGGCGGCGGGTTCGGAATTCGGATATGCGCTGCTTTGGGTGGTTACGTTTTCTTCTATCATGCTGATTATTATCCAACATAACGTTGCTCACTTAGGAATTGTGACCGGGCTTTGCCTGTCGGAAGCGACAAATAAATATATGCCGCGTACGTTGAGCCGCCCGATCCTGATTTCGGCGATGCTTGCCAGTGTTTCCACCTCATTAGCGGAGATTTTAGGTGGAGCCATTGCCCTTCGGATGCTGTTCGGGATGCCGATTAAGGTCGGGGCTGTGATCGTGACCATTGCCTGCTTAGGCATGTTGATGACCAACACATACAGTAAGATCGAACGCTGGATCATCATGTTCGTTTCGATCATCGGACTGTCTTTCCTCTATGAACTGGCGCTGGTCGACGTGCAATGGGGAGCCGCCATCGAAGGCTGGATAAAACCGACTTTCCCGGAAAACTCCATGCTGATAATCATGAGTGTACTGGGTGCTGTCGTGATGCCGCACAACCTGTTCCTGCACTCGGAAGTCATTCAGAGCCGCGAATGGAACCTGGAAGATGAACCGGTTATTAAAAAGCAGTTGAAATATGAGTTTTACGACACATTGCTGTCAATGGTTATCGGTTGGGCAATCAACTCGGCTATGATTATCCTGGCTGCATCTGCTTTCTTTAAACACAATGTAATGGTGGACGAACTGGACCAGGCCCAACAACTGTTGGTCCCGTTGGTAGGAAGCAATGCGGGAGCTATCTTTGCCGGGGCGCTTCTGCTGGCAGGTATTTCATCCACGATCACATCCGGAATTGCCGGAGCCTCAATTTTTGCAGGCTTCTATGGCGAGGCATACAACCATAAAGACCTACATTCCAAATTGGGAGTCCTGCTGTCGTTCGTCCCTGCCCTGCTCATTATCTTCATTGTCGGCGATCCGTTCAAGGGGCTGATCTATTCGCAGATGTTGTTAAGCGTACAACTCCCGATCACTGTTTTTACACAAGTCTACCTGACATCCAGTAAAAAAGTCATGGGCAAATTCGTTAATACACGTTCCACGACGATCCTGTTGATTGCTTTAGGGACGCTTGTAACGGTTTTGAACGTCGCACTTCTGATAAGTCTGATTTAATACAATAACCCCCTATTAAAATCCGGGCGGATATGGAAGCGATTTTTCATCCTTCCGCATCCGCCTGAAATCTTGTCTGCAGGCGTCTTTATTTTCATGCAAGTGTAATCTGAATTCGATGCTCATGGAATTTTACTTCCATGCCCATGAAATTTTATTTTCATGCAGACTGATTAAAAAAGACATTTTGACAGAATTTGGAAGAGGTAAATATTCTTTGAAAAAACACAGATAATTGCCTTGAAGTTTTACAAGAAATATACAATAAGCCTCAGATTCGGATTGGAATTAATGGTGCAATAACTCCCATTAATGAGGTGAAAACCCCAATTAATGGGACAATAACTCCCCAAAAAAGCATGTTAAGTACACAAAGTAAAGGAAAGAAAAGGAAAATAAAGGAAAGGAAAATAAATCTTATTATTATCATCATCATCATCGTGTGTGCGCGAGAGAGGTCGTGGTCGTGGATGAAAAGATTTTTCGATTATCAGTTGCATTCCGCCCTTTATTTTTGTATCTTTGCAAACTTTGAATAGAAAACATTTAACTACAAAGATGAGCGATATCAAAACGAACGAAGAAGAAGGCAAAAAGAGCTTGAACTTCATTGAAGCAATGGTTGAAAAAGACTTGGCGGAAGGTAAAAACGGCGAACGCGTACAGACCCGTTTCCCGCCCGAACCAAACGGATACCTGCATATCGGACATGCCAAAGCCATCTGCCTGGATTTCGGTATTGCCGAACAGTATGGCGGCGTCTGCAACCTGCGCTTCGACGACACAAACCCCGTAAAAGAAGATTTGGAATACGTGGATGCCATCAAGGAAGACATTGAATGGCTGGGTTACCACTGGAATAATATATATTACGCATCCGATTACTTCCAGCAACTCTGGGACTTTGCGATCCAGCTGATCAAGGAAGGAAAGGCATACGTCGACGAACAGACTTCCGAACAAATTGCGGCCCAGAAAGGGACGCCGACGCAACCGGGAACAAACAGCCCGTACCGCGACCGGCCGATCGAAGAGAGCCTGGAACTGTTCAACAAGATGAACAGCGGCGAGCTGGAAGAAGGCTCAATGGTGTTGCGCGCCAAGATCGACATGGCCAATTCAAACATGCACTTCCGCGACCCGATCATCTACCGCATCGTCAAGACTCCGCACCACCGCACAGGCGACAAGTGGAAAGCCTATCCGATGTACGACTTTGCACACGGACAGAGCGACTTCTTCGAAGGCGTCACCCATTCGCTGTGCACACTCGAATTTGTGGTACACCGCCCGCTGTATGATCTCTTCATCGACTGGCTGAAAGAGGGCAAAGACCTGAACGATAACCGTCCGCGTCAGACCGAGTTTAACAAACTGAACCTGAGCTACACGCTGATGAGCAAGCGTAACCTGTTGACGTTGGTGAAGGAAGGACTGGTTAACGATTGGGACGATCCGCGTATGCCGACGATCTGCGGTTTCCGCCGTCGCGGTTATTCACCGGAATCCATTCACAAGTTTATCGACAAGATCGGTTACACGACTTACGACGCGTTGAATGAATTTGCCTTGTTGGAAAGCGCTGTCCGCGAAGATCTTAACACCCGTGCGACTCGCGTATCGGCCGTTCTGAATCCGGTCAAGCTGATTATCACCAACTATCCCGAGGGACAGGTTGAAGAGATGGAAGCAATCAATAATCCGGAAGATCCGTCGGCAGGAAACCATACGATCGAGTTCAGCCGCGAGCTGTGGATCGAACGCGAAGACTTCATGGAAGATGCTCCGAAAAAGTTCTTCCGCATGACACCGGGACAGGAAGTGCGTCTGAAAAACGCCTACATCGTGAAATGCACAGGCTGCAAGAAAGACGCTGACGGCAATATCGAAGAGATCTATTGTGAATACGACCCGAACACGAAGAGCGGTATGCCGGACAGTAACCGGAAGGTGAAAGGCACGCTCCACTGGTTGAGCTGTGCACACTGCCTGCCTGCCGAAGTACGCCTGTACGACCGCTTGTGGAACGTGGAGAACCCGCGCGACGAATTGGCTGCCATCCGCGAAGCCAAGAACTGTTCGCCGTTGGAAGCAATGAAAGAGATCATCAACCCCGACTCGCTGAAAATACTGGAAAACTGCTATGTCGAAAAGTTCCTGGCAAATGCCAAACCGCTCGATTACCTGCAGTTCCAACGTATCGGTTATTTCAATGTGGATAAAGATTCCACAGCCGGTAAATTAGTCTTTAACCGTACCGTATCCCTGAAAGATACCTGGAGTAAGGTGAAAGATAAATAATGTGCCAATATTTCAATATGCCAATGTGCCAATGAAGAAAAAAGATGGTATCTCACGTCTGTTACAGCGCTATCTGTCCGGTCACCAGGAAGGCAGGGACGCCTATTTTGATGCCGATGAGATAGATAGCCTGTTGGACAGTTTTGAAGAATCGGACGATTATACTTACTACGATGAAGTCTTGGCCTTAGGCCTGAGGCTTCATCCCGGTAATACCGATTTGCAGGTCAGGCAATGCAAGTCGTTCGTCTATAACGAAGACTATGAAAGTGCACTTGCCCTGATCGAGACAATCGCCGAAACGGACAATCAGGATCTCGACATGCTGCGTCTGGAATGTTACGTCATGCAAGATTCCTATGACAAAGTGATCGGATATACGGAAAAACTCATTGCCGATAAATGCGAATATCTGGAAACTATATTCGAATATATCGCTCCTATCCTGGGCGATGCGGAGATGAATAAAGAGGCACACGATTATATCAATCGCGGCTGATGCTCTTCCCCGATAATATGATCTTGAAAGACGAGCTTTGCTATAATCTGGAAATTGAAGGCGATATCGAAAAAGCGATCGGGATCTGTAACGAGCTGATCGACAAGAATCCTTATTCCAACGATTACTGGTTTACACTCGGCCGCCTCTATTCGATCAGCGGGGATTATGAGAAAGCAATCGAAGCGTTCGATTTTGCCCTTACCTGTGACGATTCGGATGAAGAGTTGAAAATACTGAAGGCCTATTGCCTTTACATGAATGAGAATTATGAAAAGGCAATCGAGGTGTATAACGAGATTGCAACAACTGATGAGATACGCGCCCGTATCACACCGTTGCTTGCCGAATGTTATGTAAAGTTGGAAGATTACGAAAAGGCTTATGAGTTATTGAAAGAACAACTTAGCCGGAACGGTTTGCAGGAAGATTCCAGCACTTACATTAATTATATCCGTTGTTGTGTCGAGACGGGACGTGAAAAAGAGGCTTCCGAGAATCTGATGAGAGCCTCCAGGCTGTTTCCTAAAAACGTCCGGATCCTCTCTCTGTTAGCTTTGACATATCTGGAAAACGGAGAGGAAAAGAAGGCTGTGGAGGTGACAGACCGTCTGTTTAATGTCCTCGACAAGTCGGATGACAAAAATCAGGAAGATTTCGAAAGCCTGTTCCATGCCGGTCAATATCTGTATATGAAAGGGGATATAGACAAGGCTTTGCAATATTATAAGAAAGTCTTCGATGCCAATCCGAAAATGCCTCAGATGCATCTCCACTTAGCAATGGCTTATCTGGCAAAAGGAGATCTGAAACATTTCGGGGAGCATTTCCGGCAGACCTCTCCCAATGAAGTGTTCGAATATCTGAAAAATTCCGGTCTCGATTTTGATAAAATTACCGATGAGACAAACTACAAACATATTGCCCCGGAAGATCTGGTGAAAGAATTCCTCAATAATAAGGATAATAACAACTAAACATGAAAAGAAATCTAAAAGACTACGGCCTCTTAGTTTTAAAAGGCATGGGCATGGGGGCAGCGGATGTCGTGCCCGGCGTATCGGGCGGAACCATCGCCTTCATTGTTGGGATCTATGAAGAGTTGATCGACTCGATCAAAAGTATTAACGCATCCAGCCTGAAACTGCTCTTTACCGGAAAGATTGCGGCTTTCTGGAACGCGATAAATGCAAATTTTCTGCTGTCTATTGTTGCCGGGATCGGGATCAGTATCTTTTCACTGGCCAAGATCATTACCTGGTTGCTGACGGATCATCCGATTCTCGTCTGGTCTTTCTTCTTCGGCCTGGTGCTGGCTTCAACCTGGTTTGTATCCAAAGATATCCGGAAATGGGATTGGAAAACGATCCTGAGTTATATTATCGGAATCGTAGTCGCTTTCTATATAACGGTTGCAACTCCGGCTGAAACGCCGTCCAATCTGCTCTTCATCTTCCTTTGCGGGGCAATTGCCATCTGTGCGATGATCCTGCCGGGGATATCAGGCAGTTTTATTCTGGTGCTTTTAGGTAAATATTTCTACATCATGGAGGCGGTGAAGACATTCAACATACCCGTGATGCTGGTGTTTATCGGTGGTGCAGCGATCGGTATTACGAGTTTCTCACGCATATTGTCATTTGCTCTCCGTCGGTTTCACGACATTACGATTGCCGTACTGGCTGGTTTTATGTTGGGATCGCTGAATAAGGTGTGGCCCTGGAAAGAGACAATCGAGACTTATACGGACAGCCATGGCCTCGTGAAACCTCTCGTAGAGGCAAACATCCTGCCGAACCAGCATATCGGTGAAGCTGTCGGCCTGATGATCTTAGGCTTTGCAATCGTTTATTTCCTCGAAAAGCTATCGAAAACTAAAACCATTCTTTAAACTCCCCTACCCGTGCTTTGCTGACCAGTATTTTTTCCGGGACCGGTACTTTCAGGTTGATAGACAGCCGTCCGTTAAACCAGAGGTCGATATCCTGTATCGCTTTACGTGAGATCAGATATTGCCGGTTCACCCGGAAGAAGAACACCGGATTCAGACAATCGGATAGTTCATCCAGAGTCTGGGGAAAAACACATTCTTTTCCGTCTGCAAGCACCGCTTTTACAATCCCGTCATCGATATGGAAGAAAAGAACCGTTTCGGCAGAGACCGGCAACAGCTTATCGCCTTTGATGGGGACTAAAAAATGGGTCTTATAACTTTCCTCCTTTTTTAGCGCACGGATCAGGGTTGAATAGTCCGGCTCTTTGCCGGCAGGTTCGCCTTGCAAACGCTCCAGTTTATCGAGCGCTTTCCTGATATCGCTGGGATCGATCGGCTTGAGCAGATAGTCGATGCTGTTTACCTTAAATGCTTTTAAAGCATATTCGTCGTAGGCGGTTGTAAATATGATCGGACAGGTGATATCTACATGGCCGAATATCTCGAATGCGGAACCATCCGCCAAATGAATATCCAGGAAAATCAGGTCGGGCATTTTGTGAGCGCCAAACCAGTCTATCGTCTCGGTAATACTGTCTAATACGTCCAAGATTTCCATATCCGGCGCTATTTCCGACAGCAATGCCTGCAAATTGCGGACTGCCGCTTTTTCATCTTCGATAATAAGTGCTTTCATATCAATTATATCAAGGGAATCGTCACTACAAACGTATCATTTTCTTCACTGACTGCGATCTCCTTTCTGAAAAGGAGGCGGTAGCGCTTAGCCAGGTTGGCCAGTCCGATGCGGGTGCCGCCGCTTGCCGTCAGTTTGGGCTGGAGCGGATTACTGACCGTCAACTGATGTCCTTCGGACTGTATCCGGATTGTCAGCGGGCGGCGGTTACTGATCTCGTTGTGTTTGACGGCATTCTCGATCAGCAATTGGACAGACATAGGCGGAAGCAGACAGTTTTCCGTGCCTTCGTCAATCCGGATATCGAACGAGAGATTGTCTTCGTAGCGCATCTTCAGCAGAAAGATGTAAGCACGGACAAACTCCATCTCTTCATGGAGCATCACACTCTGATTCTCGTTTTCTTGCAAAGTGTAGCGAAGCACGCGGGAAAGTTCCTGCAAGTAGTCCTGCGCCTTATCCGGAGTCTCGCGGATCAGGGAGCGAAGCGTGTTAAGCGAATTGAACAGCATATGAGGATTCAACTGGCTCTTCAAGGCTTCATACTGGTTTATCAGGTTCTCTGTCCGGAGTTGCTGGTTCTCGATAAGCACAAGCTGGCTCCGTCTCAACAGGTAGCTCATATAACAGCTTCCCACCACGATACAGGTGATCAGGAAGTCGCGTAACGGGTGCAAATAATGGTGCACCATCGCGTCAATAGCCGGAATGTTGAAATGATGATGCAGGAAGACAAATCCTTTCCCTAACAGGTTGCTGACGATCCAGGTCAGTACAAACGACAACGCTAATTTCCACCAGGTAATATGCACCGTCGGACGATCGAACTTGAACAGAAAGGTGTTCAGGGCAAAAAGCAGCAGCAACGAGATAAAAGTAAAGAATATCTCGTTCGCCACATCCGCCCAATGCATGCCGGGAAACAGATTATTCTGCCCCGAACGGTCGAACAGCGAAATCAGTTCGGGAAAATGCGTAAGAAAAGCCACCACGATTGAAATCACCGTCAGCGCAATCATATACCGGTCTATCCTGTTTATCCACTTCATATCCATAGGGGCAAAGATACTCATTTTTCAACACGCGCCGTCACATACATGCCGGGACGGAAACGGCTGTTCGACTCTTTTACGCGGGCATAGACTTCCAGCGAACGGTTTGTCTCGTCCACTTCCTGCCCAACCGAGACGAGGACGGCATGGAACGTCTCTGCTCCCATCCCGTTCACACGAAACTGTACACGCTTGCCGGGTTCCAGATTCTGCAAATCCTTTTCGTAGGCGGTCAGGCAAAGCAAGGTTTCGCCTTTGTCTACCACATCACAAATCGATTCTCCGGCATTGATATATTTTCCCAAATTCAGGTCCATCACCGTGACATATCCGTTAAGAGGCGATTTGACCTCTAAATAAGGACGGATACCGTTTGCCTGCAACTCTTCCGGTGCTACTCCGAGGATTGTCAATTGTGCGGCGGCTGCTTCCAAACGGCTTTTCATCGAAAGATAATCGGCTTTGCTTTGCTGGAAACGTTTCTGCGAGGCTGCTTCCTGAGAACTTAGACGTTCCTGGCGTTCATATTCCTTTTGCAGGTATTCGGTTTGGGCGCAGGCATCGAGATAGGCTTGTTGCAGATTGATGAAGTCGGGGTTTTCGAGGGTTGCCAGCACACTGCCTTTCCTGACATAATCGCCGGGGAGCAGAGTCGTACTGTGCACGGTGCCTCCCATTGTCAATGTCACGGTGGCGCGGCGTTGCGGCGGGACGACCATGATTCCGTTGAAGGAGGAATGGTTCGGCATGGCCGTAGCAGAAGTGACGGCATCCACCTCGTTTGCCGTGCCGGTCGTATCTTGCATTTCGGTTACGGGAGCGGCCGTGTTTGCGGCAGCTTCGGCTACCGGAGTTGTCTCTTGTGTCGTCTGGTTGCAGGAGACTAACAACAGAGCTGCAACCGGGATGAATATTCTTTTCATATACTTTGTCTTTATTTGATGTTCTATTTTTATTTCTTCTCTGAGTTACCGGGTGTACATTTCCAACTCCAAAGCTGCCACGTTATAGTTATAGACCGCCTCGACATAACCGCGACGGATCTCACGGGCAGCGTTCAGGCTCTGTACAAACTGCGTGATGTCCGTCTCGCTTTCGCGGAACAGCAGAAGGGCGCTTTGCAAAAGGGCGTCAGCTTCGGGCAGTGCGCCGGTCGTGTAATAACGGATGCTTTCGGACTGTTTGCGAAGGATCGCCTGCAACTCTTCCACTTTATTGTCCAGTCCCCGCATATTGGCTTCCGACTCAATGCGGGCGACGTAGGCATCGATCTTCGCCTGCTTCACCCGGCTATGCTGCGGGAAGAAAAGGACAGGGAAAGAAACGCCTATCATCCATGAGTTCAAACCATTCTGCGGAGCGATCTTCTGGCGGATATAGCCTAAGGAAAGTTCCGGAAAGAAGCGGCTGCGTTCCACCCGAAGCATCATCTGTTTCTCATCCGCCTGGCTCTTGAAATAATTCAAATAGGTTTCCGAAGCGGAAGAGACGGCTGCTTCTGTCGGTAGAAGCATCAATGCCGTATCAGCAGGGAGCAACGGACGGTCTGCGTAACAGGCCCATGTCAGCCGGCGACTTGCGAGCGAAAGCTCTTCTTCCGCCTGTATCAAACGTGTACGGAGATCGGCGGCTAACGTCGTCGTCATATTCCGTTCCAATAAGGTGATGTCGCCTTGCTCATAGCGAAGCTGGCCGGCTTGTTGCAACCGCGAGGCCAAGTCGTTCTGCTCCCGGTAAAGGGAACAGAGGTTCACAGCATACTGGTAATAAACCCAAGCGCGTTTCACCTCGGCAACGATCTCTTTCTTCACCATCTCGCGATAATAGCGGCTGGTCGTCACCTGTTTGGAAACCAGGGCATTCTTATAGAAAGGCGTCAGCAGGGAACCGAGCGATTGTGTCAATTCCATCTGATTATCGTGCGATATTCGCCGTTTATCTGTCCCCAGGAATAACTGACGGATGTCGGCGCCACTTCCCAGGCTTCTCCCCGGGCGGCGTGCAGACGGTCGACGGCAGCTGATGCCGTCTTTAGGCGGGGGTGATTTTGCAGAGCGATGCCGATCGCTTCATCCAGCGTGACTTTTCCTTCCTGCGCCTGCAGGGTTGCCGGTGCCAATAACAGGACGGCAGCCAATAGCACGAGCGCTTTGCCTCCCGGCTTGCGCATCCGCTTCCACCAGACCGGGGCGGCATTCACCAAGCGGTAGAACACCGGAATCACAAGAAGCGTCAACACCGTCGAGACGATCAATCCGCCGATCACGACTGTAGCCAACGGCCGCTGTACTTCCGCACCCGCAGACTTGGCAATTGCCATCGGAACAAATCCTAACGAAGCCACCAACCCGGTCAGAAATACCGGACGCAACAGGTGCGGGCATCCTTTCGTTATAATCTTATTTGTCGTCATCTGATATTTTGTTTGTTTCCGCAAGTCATTGAAATGATTAATCATCAGGATACCATTCAGCACAGCGACCCCGAACAACGCAATAAAACCGACGCCTGCCGAAATGCTGAACGGCAATCCACGCAGCCAAAGCGCTACAATTCCTCCGATCAGCGACAGCGGCACGGTTGAGAAGACCACCAACGTATAAGTCACGCTCTTGAAAGCAAAGAACAGCAGCAGCAAGATCAATGACAGAGCCACCGGAATCACGATCAACAGCGTATCGATCGCATTCTGCAGGTTCTCGAACTGGCCGCCGTACTCGAAATAATAGCCGGGACTGAGCTTGATATTCTTCTCCAACGTCGATTGGATATCGGCAACGACCTGTTGGATGTCGGCATCGCGCACATTCACTCCGATCACGACACGCCGCTTCGTCGCATCCCGGTTAATCTGCAACGGGCCGTTCACCAGTTCGATGTTCGCCACCTCTCCTACCGGAATCTGCACGCCTTCAGCAGTACGGACGAACAGTTTGTCAAGATTCAGATCCGCCACCTTTTCCTTGTCCAGGCGGACAACGAGATCAAAACGGCGTTCATTCTCAAACACCACGCCGGCGGCTTCACCGGCATAAGCAGTCCGGATAATCGTATTCAGTTCTTCTATATTCATTCCGTAACGGGCAATCCGGGCGCGGTCGTATTTCACGACTAACTGCGGGAGTCCCATTGCCTGTTCGACAATGACGTCGGATGCACCGGGCACTTTCTCCACGAATTTGGATGCTTCCTTCGCCTTGGCATATAGCTCTTCCATATCTTCTCCATACAGTTTGATCGCGATATCCGCTTTGGCTCCCGTCATCAACTCGTTAAAGCGTAACTGGATCGGCTGGCTGAAGTTGAACTCGGCGCCGGTGATCGGGTCGAGGGCCGCTTTCATCTTTTCTACCATTTCGGCACGGCTTGAGGCGGATGTCCATTCCTTAAAAGGCTTCATGATGATCATCACGTCTGCGTCCTCTACAGCCATCGGGTCGGTGGGAACTTCGGCTGTACCGATTTTAGCCACGACATGCTTGATCTCCGGAAATTTATCCTTCAACACCTTTTGTGCCTGACGGGACAACTCTATGCTTTGTGTCAGCGAGCTACCGGCCGGAAGCGTCATCTGCATGGCGAAATCGCCTTCGTCGAGCGTCGGGATAAACTCGGCGCCCAGCCGAGTAAAGAGCAGCAGGGAAGCAGCCAACAAGGCAAAGGCGGAAACGACTGTCACACCAATGTGATGCAGGCAGAAGTCCAGGCCGTGTTTATATATCTTGTTCAGGCCGGCAAAAAAGCGGTCGGCAAAAGTCGGCTTCACCGAAATCGTCCGTTTCAGAAATAGGGATGCCATCATCGGCACGTAAGTCAGCGAAAGGATCAGGGCGCCGATGATGCAGAACACCAACGTCTTCGCCATCGGCGTAAAATATTTCCCCTCGATCCCCGAAAGCGTCAGGATCGGGAAAAAGACAATCAGGATAATGAAAACGGCAAAAGTAGCGCTCCGTACGACACCGCCCGCACCGGCTTCGACCTCGGCATCCATTTCCGCCCGCGACAGCGTCCGGCCTGCCAGACGGCGGGTGTAAAGATGCGCCAGGACACCTTCGACAATCACAATCGAGCCGTCCACAACAATACCGAAATCGATCGCCCCCAAACTCATCAGGTTGGCAGACACTCCGAACAGGCGCATCATAATGAATGCAAATAACATCGCCAACGGGATCACCGAAGCGACAATCAATCCCGCCCGGGCATTCCCCAAAAACAGCATCAGAACGATAAACACGATCAATGCGCCTTCGATCAGATTCCTGACGACAGTCGAGATATTCCGGTTCACCAACTCCGACCGGTTCAAATAGGGTTCGACGCTTATCCCCTCCGGCAACATCTTCTGCACCTTTTCCACGCGGGCTTCCAGCTCTTTCGTCACCACATTGGCATTGGCTCCCTTCAGCATCATGCGATCCCGCCGACACATTCTCCGGCGCCATCCATCGTCATCGCTCCAAAACGCTTCGGGGCACCGAAACGGACTGTTCCCACATCACTGATGTGGATCGGGATTCCTCCCCGGTTGGTAATCACGATGCGTTCGATGTCTTTCGTCCGGCCGATCATTCCTTCCGAACGGATATAATAGGCCCGGTTCACCTTCTCGATGTAGCTGCCTCCGGTATTCTGGTTATTGCGGTTCAATGCCTCAAACACCTCCCCGATCGTGATGTTCAGCGAATAGAGGGCGTCCGGATCGACCGCCACTTCGTATTGCTTCAGATAACCGCCGAAGCTGTTGATCTCCACGATACCGGGAATGCCGGACAGTTGCCGTTTCACGATCCAGTCCTGGATCGTACGCAGTTCCATGGCGTCATACTTCTTTTCGTAGCCCGGCGCCACTTTCAATATATACTGGTAAATCTCCCCCAATCCCGTCGTGATCGGCATTAGCTCAGGCATTCCCAGTTCGGAAGGGATTTCACCGGACACCGCCTGTATCTGTTCGTTAATAAGCTGCCGGGCATCGAGCGTCGGCACGCTTTCCTTAAAGACAACCGTAACAAGCGAAAGTCCGAACCGGGAAACGGAACGGATCTCTTCCACATTCATAATATTGCTCATCGCGATCTCGATCGGAAAGGTGATCAGCTGCTCCACTTCCTGCGGAGCCAGTGTCGGCGAAACGGTCACAATTTGCACCTGATTATTAGTGATGTCCGGGACGGCATCGATCGGAAGCGTCAGCATTGCATAGATTCCTCCGATCAACAGGAACAGGGCTGTCAATCCCACAAACAGTTTTTTCCGGACAGAAAAACGGACAATTGCTTTAAACATATATTCATCTATTTAAAATAACAAAGGCAAAGATATCCAGCGTATCTCTGCCTTGAAATAAGAATCGTTTAAAGCTGCCCGATTCGGGATTGAACTATCCGAATGCAGCCCTGAAGAATCAGGGAACGTTTATACAGTCGTGGTATAAACGACCGCCTCCACCGCATGCGTCAGGATATAGGCGGCAGGCGTTGGATTTGTAGGGGAATAGCCTTTTTTCAGTTCCTCCAGCATCTCCTGCTTTCCGGCGCCCAGGACGGGAACCAGCAAAGGCGAATCGTTCAGGATCAGCGGGCCGGTCATCGTGATGCGGAATTGACTCGTTCCCGGATGCTGCGACACAGCGTAATTGCGGCTATCGGTCAGAAGCGGCAATGTGTCCGGGAAAATGGATGCCGTATGCGCATCTCCGCCGATTCCCAAGATAATGCAATCGAAGTAGGGCAACTGTCCGTGACGGGGCAGATATTCCTTTACAATGCGTGAATAGCGCATCGCTTCCGTCCCCGGCTCCACTTCGCCGTGAATGCGGTGCACATGGTCTTCGGGGATATGCAGCGGCTTAAATAAAAGCTCGTTCGCATGGCCATAATTGCTGTCCGGATCAGTCGGCGGCACACAGCGTTCATCCACCCAGAAGAAACGGATATTATCCCAATCGATCCTCTCTTTATATTCTTCCACCCAAAGGGCGAACATCTTCTTGGCCGTTTCTCCTCCCGACAGGGCGAGGTTGAAAGGATGACCGTCCGTCTTCCGTTCCATATACCGATCAGGCAGGATGTCATGGCCTGAAGGGCTTCTTTATCGGTTTTAAAATTCTCTATTTTCATAATGAATAATGTGTTAATGTGATAATGTGCCAATATGCCAATGTAAGCAATACACTCTCATTGGCACATTTAGCGAAGCGCCATATTTGCACATTGGCAAATTATTACCCGCAAGTCTGGCAAGGGCAATCCTTCGGCACCATGCCCAAGCGGGCTTTTTCGAGCGGACCATCTTCGCCGGGGGCGTAGAAAAAGAGGTTCTTCGCTCCTTCTTCTTTCCAGTGGTGAAGGATCGGGTCAATCAGGCGCCAGCTGGCTTCCAAGGCATCGCTGCGGGCATACAAAGTCGAGTCGCCCAGCATGGCATCCAGCAAGAGGCGTTCATAGGCGTCCGGCAGATAGCTTTTCGAGAGCGAGTCGTAGCGGAAATCCATTCCCACCTGCTTCACCGTAAAACCGGCACCCGGCATCTTCAGGCCGAACTTCAGCGTGATGCTCTCGTCCGGCTGGATGCGGATGATCAGCTTGTTGCACGAGCCTCCCGAACACTGCCCGGCGAACAGCTGGTGAGGCGTCGACTTGAAGTTCACCACGATCTCCGAACTCTTTTCCGGTAATTTCTTGCCAGTAAAGATATAGAAGGGAACGTCGCTCCAACGCCAGTTGTCGATGAACATCTTCATGGCAACGTATGTCTCCGTCGTCGAGTCGGTGGCGACATTCTTCTCCGTCCGGTATCCGTCGTACTGGCCGCGGACGATCAGGTGGTCCATATCGTGCGTCTTATAAGGGCGCAAGGCACGGAAGACCTTCACGATCTCGTCGCGGATCGGCTCCGGATCGAAGACCGAAGGCGACTCCATAGCCGTAAACGCCATGAGTTGCATCAAATGGTTCTGGATCATGTCGCGCAGGGCGCCTGCTCCGTCATAATACTTTCCCCGATTCTCCACGCCTAATGTTTCGGAGGCGCTGATCTCGATCGAGTCAATATAGTTGCGGTTCCACAGCGGCTCGAATATGCCGTTGGAAAAACGGAGCACCAGGATGTTCTGCACCGTCTCTTTTCCCAGATAATGGTCGATACGGTAGATTTCTTCTTCGTCAAAGATGTGACAAAGATGTTTGTTCAGTTTCTGTGCCGATTCGAGGCTCGTACCGAAAGGCTTCTCCACGATCACCCGGCGCCAACCGTCCGCTTTCTCCGGAACGTTTAGCCCGCTTTCTTTCAGGCAGGCCGGGATCAGTTCGTACATGAGGGGTGGTGTGGCAAGATAGTAGATGATCTTGTCCGGCAACTGCTCCTCATGCTGTAACTGGTGGATACGGTCCTTCAGTTTGCCATATTCGGCGGCGTTGGTCGAATCGAACGAGAGGTAAAAGACGCGGCGGAGGAAGTTGTCCAGTTCGGCTTCATCCACCTCTTTCTTTTTCAGGGCTTCCCGGATGTGTGCCTTCTCGAGGACACGGTATTCGTCGTCTGAATAATCCGTGCGGGCTGCACCTAAGATGCAAAAACGCTCCGGCAATAATCCCCGCACATGCAGTTCATAAAGCGAAGGCAGGAGCTTCCGTCCCGTCAGGTCGCCGGAGGCTCCGAATATAACTAATAATTGATCGCTTGCTGTTTTCATTTGTTTCTTTAATTTAATAGTTTCGGGAACTCCGGAAAGCTCCGCGCAACGTTTTTGAAGGTTTCCGGAATCCCGGAAAGTCATTTTAAACGCTATACGTTCCGGAAACCGTGTTGCCTCCCTCGCCAGTCCAGTTGGTGTGGAAGAAATGTCCCCGCTCGCGGTCGGTCCGTTCGTAAGTATGTGCACCGAAATAATCGCGCTGCGCCTGAATCAGGTTGGCCGCCGAGTGCAATGTGCGCAACCCGTCGAAGTAATTCAAGGCGGAACTCATGGCAGGCAAAGCCACGCCGCCGAGTGCGCCTTCCGCCACCACTTGGCGCCAAGCGGGAAGAGCCGTCCGGATCTTGTCGCGGAAAAAGTCGTCGAACAACAGGTTTTCCAGTTCCGGATTCTTCCTGTAAGCCTCCGTAATCTTCTGCAGGAAGACGGAACGGATGATGCATCCTTTGCGCCAAATACGGGCAATCGTCCCGTAATCTAACTCCCAGCCATAATGTTCGGAAGCCCGGCGAAGCAGGGAGAAGCCTTGCGCATAGGAGACTAACTTAGCCGCATACAATGCCTGCCGTACATCTTCAATCTTTAATTCTTCATTCACTTTCACCGGCTCATCATACAGACCATTAGCTTTTATGCGTTCCGGATAGAGGGCGGAAAGCAGGCGGGCGTAAACGGCTTCCGTGATCAGCGTAAGCGGATCGTTCTCGTCCATTGCCGCAATCGCACTCCATTTGCCTGTGCCTTTTTGTCCAGCGACGTCCAGTATTTTATCGAGCAGCGGCTTTCCGTCTTCATCGCGGAAACGCAGGATGTTGGCGGTGATCTCGATCAGGAAACTATCCAGCTCGCCTCCGTTCCATTCATCGAAAACGACAGCCAGCGCGTCATTGTCCAAGCCCTTGCGATGTTTCAGCAATGCGTATGCCTCGGAAATAAGCTGCATGTCGCCATACTCGATCCCGTTGTGCACCATCTTTACGAAATGGCCGGCTCCGCCCGCTCCGATCCATTCGCAACAGGGCGTTCCGTCGTCCAACTTGGCCGCAATGCCCTGCAGGATGTCTTTCACTAACGGCCAGGCTTGGGCCGAACCTCCGGGCATCACGGACGGCCCGTGCAAAGCGCCTTCTTCGCCACCCGATATGCCGGTCCCGACGAAGTACATGCCTTTTTCCTCCACTTCCTTCACACGACGTTCGGTGTCGTGAAAGTCCGAATTTCCTCCGTCGATAATCACATCGCCTGGCGACAGAAACGGCGTCAATTGCGCAATCAGTTCGTCCACCGGACGGCCTGCTTTGACCATCATCATGATCTTACGCGGACGCTTGACTGCCTCGACCAACTGCTCGATGGAATGTGTTCCGATGAAATGTTTTCCTTTTCCGCGACCGCCTGTAAAACGGTCCACGACGCCCTCTTCCCCGGGGGCGCTACGGTTATATACGGCTACGGTAAAGCCTTTGCTTTCCATATTCAGCGCCAGGTTCTCGCCCATCACGGCAAGCCCGATCAATCCTATATCTGCTTTCATTTCTTATTTGTTTTATTTTATGTTGAATAAATCATTCAGTGACTCGCTCATGGACGGATGAGTGAAAATATTGTCACGAAGGAGGACATAATCGTTATCCGTACGCATCGTTAGCGCAACCAGATTGATGATCTCGCTCGACTCGGCACAGAACAGCGTACAGCCCAGAATCTGATTCGTATCGACGTCGATCACCGCTTTCAGCAGGCCTTCCGTCTGCCCGACCGTGCGGGTCCGGGGCATTGTGGCGGCAATCACTTTGGATACTTTTATATGACGTCCCGTCCGGCGCGCCTGCTCTTCGTTCAGGCCAACGTGCGACAGGGGCGGATCGATAAAGACCGAATAAGCGACGGCTTCCCGATCGCCGGTATTGCGTTTCCCGTCGCCAAAAAGTTCGTCCCGGATAATCCGGTAGTCATCCAGCGAAAGATAGGTGAACTGCAGGCCGCCGCGCACATCCCCGATTGCCCATATATTGTTGACGGTCGTATGCAAGCGGTCGTCCACGTCGATAGCCCCGCGTTCCGTCAGCTTCACTCCGGCTGCTTCCAGGTTCAGACCTTCGGTGTTCGGACGGCGTCCGGTGGCCAGCAGGATCGCATCGGCATCCACGCGGATCGTTTCGCCACTCAAAGCATCCCGGTAGACGACGGTTGCCTTGTCCGAATCCTGTTCGATCTCCTGCACGACGGCATTCAGCCGGATCGACATGCCTTTCTTTTCTAAAACCGTTTTCACAGCTTCGGCAATATCGCGGTCTTCACGTGGAATAAACTTATCGCCGCCTTCCAACACTGTGACCTCCGAACCAAAGTTAGCGAAGATCGAAGCAAACTCGAGTCCGATATAACCGCCTCCGACTATAGTCAGGCGACGGGGCAACTTGTCAAGCTCCATAATGGAAGTGCTGGTATAAACGAACGGATTATTTTCGATTCCTTTTATTGAAGGGATAACAGTCGAGGCTCCGGTATTGATGAATATCTTCTCCCCCTGCAACACGAGCGTTTCGCCCTCAGTTTTCACTTCTATTTCGTATGGAGAACGAAATGAAGCGGTGCCGGTATAAACAGTCACGGAATCTTTACTGTCCAGGTTATCGAAATTCTTCTGCCTGAGGTCAGCCGTGATCTTTCTTTTTTCCACGATCGCCTTGTGGAAGGCTTCGGCACATTGTTCGAAGGTTGTATAATGATTATACTGGGCAACTTTGGAAAGATGAACCAGGACCTTTGTCGGAATACATCCGATATTGATACATGTCCCGCCATACATTTCTTTCGAGCGTTCAACTACGGCGACACTCCATCCGCGATTACCTAAATCCGCAGCCAGTGTTTTTCCGCCTTTTCCAAAACCAATGATAATTGCATCATACTTTTTCATTTTTCGTGTCCTCCTTTGTTTTCTACTTAAGAAACATTTCATTAAACCTGATTGTTCCCGGTAAGCATCTATTAATTGATCTGCCGCCGGTACTCGGTCGTGCTCAACCCTGTTGCGTTCTTAAAGAAGCGGCTGAATGTTGCCTGATCTTCAAAACCAAGCATCAAGGCAATCTCCTTCGAACTTTTGGAGGTGTAGAGCAGCAGGCGTTCGGCTT
This sequence comes from Parabacteroides sp. AF48-14, assembly GCF_003477465.1. Classification (NCBI taxonomy): domain Bacteria; kingdom Pseudomonadati; phylum Bacteroidota; class Bacteroidia; order Bacteroidales; family Tannerellaceae; genus Parabacteroides; species Parabacteroides sp. AF48-14. Next base: position 20,725 of record NZ_QUDI01000046.1, on the reverse strand, counting down.
CCGCCTGGATACGGTTGTGGATGATGCGAATGGCAGACGGCTGGTGATAGGATGAAAGGATATTCGCTAATGTCTTCGGCGACTTGTTGAGCATATCCGCATATTCCTGTACCTGCTTCTTCTCCTTGAAATAAGTATCGACCAGGACATGGAACTTGCGGATCGTCTCGAACTGGAAACTGTTCTCCCGGACAACGCCTTGCCTGTCTTCCGCTATGCGCGTACATAAAATGATAAAGCGTTTCAACAAAACCCGGAGCATCTCATCCTGCAAGTGGTCGGAACTCTGAAACTCCTCCTGCATGATTCCTGTCAGCGTGTCGATCTTCCGCCGTTCCTCTTCCGAAAGAACAAAAGTCAGCACATGCGACGAGCCATGAAACAGCAATCCGTTACAAGAAACCTCATGGTCATTCCCGTGTATGCAATAGAAGTTACTGTTGAACATCAACGTATAACAAACGCCCTCCACCCGCACAAATTCCAGATGATGCAAATGGGAAAGCGGCACCAACTGTCCTTCCTTCAGGATGATTTGTTGATGATCGATATCCAGTTCTACCTCTCCGGAGCTTACCCAAATAAATTTATACAGGTTTTATCTTTCAGAAGACCGACGTCTTCATGAAGCGAATCTGTCAGAATGATTCGCCCCTTTATTTTAGCGTTTTCGAATGTCCATTTCATGGTATTAATCTTTAATTTTCAATTACCTCCAGTTTCCCGGCAATTCCCCGGTATGGCGTCTGAACCAACGTGCAAAGGTATCATAATTTGAGAAATTCAGCATCACAGCGATACGGGAAGGTCGCAGGCGGGTCTTGATCAGCAGGTCTTTTGCTTCAAGCAAGACATACTGGCTGATCCATTCTGCCGCCGATACGCCGGAATATGATTTACATTTACTATTCAGTTCCATAGAAGTCATGCCCAATTTCTCTGCATAATAATAGACCGGATAATGATGATAGCGACTTATCAGCAATGCGAAATCGTAAAACATAGGCGGAATCCGGCTATCCCGGTCGTCTGCAACATGGCCGCCCTGCTGAAGATAGAAAATCAGGGCACGCAATAACGATTCTACCACTTTAACGCGGACATCGCTCATCCGTTCGATCTGAGACTGTATCAACCGGATGTAAAGATCGGTTTCCTCCATCTCATCCGGCGTAATATCCCGGTACATCAGCCTCTGCCGATTGATCAGCAGATCACTGCTGGCATAAATGACAACCCCTTCAAAGCCTGTTTCCGAGAAGCGGGATATTTCCTTGATATCATCTGTTGCCGCCAAAAGAATCTGTCCGGCTGTTATAGAAAACTCCTGATCGAGGGCTTTAGAAACAAACCTTCCACCCCGGCAAATCACGGCAAGGGTCCCTGCGTCCATCGGAAACAGATCATAATCCTGCCCGGCTTCGACGTGAATGATTTTTAAAGAACTTTCCAATGTCAGATTTGCAGTCGACACGGCATGATAGAGATCAATCGGTAATATTTTTTCTGTGCTCATATTCTTTTTACTTTAAAATAAAACATTGCACTTCGAACATTTAAAGATAGAAGTAAGTTTAATAAGTACAATCATTTTTATATTTACTTAAAGCCCTATTAATAACATTTATAGAGTTTATCCGGCGATATACAGAATTGATTGAATTTCTTTCTCTGAAAACATTCATACATATTAATTAGTTCTATATTTGTACCTCAAAAAAAGAAAAAGATGAAGATACCGTTTAAACCGATCGAAATCGAAGATAAAGACATTATAACCTCTTTTACAATACCGAGCAATTACAAGAATTGCGATTATTCATTTTCTAATATCTGTAGTTGGCGGTTCTTGTATGACAGCGAATATGCTGTCGTAGACGGTTGCCTGCTGATCCGTTTCTGGATCGAAAATAAGACAAGAGTTGCCTATATGACGCCTACCGGACAGGGAAACCTGCAAAAGGCGATCGAATTGTTAGAAGCCGATTCTCTCGAGCAAGGGCATCCGCTTTGTATGTTAGGCGTCACATCCGATGCCAAAGAAGAACTGGAAAAGGCAATCCCCGGCGGATTCTTTTATATCCCCGAACGGGACTATTTCGATTATATCTATCTGCGCGAAGATCTGGCAACCCTGAAAGGGAAAAAGTACCAGTCGAAACGCAATCATATCAATAACTTCAATAAGAAATACGCATACAAATATATTCCTATCACGCCGGAACTGGTTCCCGAATGCCTCCAACTCGAATGTAAGTGGTATAAGGCGAACCGGATAGACAATGACGAAGAGGATTTGAACGACGAACGCCGTTCCATGAACTACGCCCTGAATCATTTCAATGAATTGGGGCTGATAGGCGGCGCCATCTGCGTAGATCATCAGATAGTCGCTTTCTCCTTCGGTGCTCCGATCAATCATAACACATTCGGCGTACATGTCGAAAAGGCAGATGTGAACTATGAGGGCGCTTATGCTGTTATCAACAAAGAATTTGCCTCTCACCTGCCGGAAAAGTATATCTATGTGAACCGGGAGGAAGACTTGGGTATTCCGGGTCTGCGTAAGGCTAAACTTTCGTATAACCCGTTCATTCTATTGGAAAAATCCGCAGCAATAAAGAAACCTGCAAAATAAAATGAACAATGGATAACAACAAGCCTCAATTGATCGATCTATGGCGTACCTCTTTCAACGACAGCGAAGAATTTATCAGCCTGTTCTTCGACCGCGTCTATAAAAAGGAGAACGCTTTGTTTATAGAAAAAGACGGGAAGATCGTTTCCGCCCTTCAAATGCTTCCGTATGTCATGACCTATTACGGGACGGAAATATCTGTAAATTACATCTATGGAGCCTGTACGCTTCCTTCCGAACGCGGCCAGGGACTTATGCGCCAATTGATAGCGGAAGCCTTCGAAGTGATGAAAAGCCGGAAAGTGGCCCTGACAGTTATCATCCCGGCCGATCCCTGGCTGTTCGATTATTATCGTGACTTAGGCTATACGGAGGCTTTTGACTACTCGGAAGAGACTTATATCCGCCCTTACGAGATCGCTTGGGAACAAGGCATATTGATTGTCCCGCCGGAAGTTCCTTCCATGGAAACCCTTTATAAATTCTTCGATAAGAAACAGCGTGAACGCACTTGCTATGTCTTGCACGGCTATGACGACTTCGTCACAATCCTGCGCGACCTGCAACAATCCGGCGGACAGATGCTGACTGCCTTGAATGTCCGGGAAGAGCCGATCGGCATGATCTTTTTCTATCCTGCCGGCGACCATATTTATGTCAGGGAGTTGATGTACGACAATGATCATATTAAGAATCTGCTCCTTCAGGAAGCAACGACGCAAAATAATGTAGAAAAGGCTATTTACCGGACTTCTTTCACCGGGCCGGGCACTTTCCCGTTAGGAATGGCACGTGTGCTCGATCGTGACCGCCTCATACATCATTGGGCATCCACCCATGAAAACTCCGTGCTGAACATCGGGGAACTGAAAGAGATGGAGACACAATCGTTGACGCGCCTGTTGCTCGGCTATCAGAGCCGGGAAGCCTATATGAGCCTGATGCTCGATTAGTTCATAAACAGAGATATTTATTCCAGGCCGACTTCTTTCAACGGATTCCAGAAGACAGATTTCCAGTTTTGGATCCGGTCATTAATGACGGTTACGCCTTCTGCTTCCAAAAGTTTCTGCATCCGGTCCGGAGTGCCGAACGCATCTTTCCCGGAAAGGATTCCCTGACTGTTCACGACGCGATGGGCAGGAATGTCTGACTCGGAAGAAGGAATATGCCCCAACACACGCCCGACAAGGCGGGACATATTGGGATATCCGATGGCCCGGGCAATCGCGCCATAACTGGTGACGCGACCTTTCGGAACATACCGGACCATCTGATAAACAGCTTGCTTGAAATCTTCTTTATCCAAGTCAGACATATTACAATAGTTATTTAAGACCTCTGTTCTTCAATAAAGGCTCCGTATTCGGTTCCTTTCCACGGAAGTTCTTGTACATATCCATTGCGTCGTCAATTCCGCCCGGTGTCAGGATGTAAGTACGGAATTTGGCCGCCACTTCAGGATTGAAGATATCGCCGGTTTCTTTGTAGGCTTCGTAAGCATCGGCATCCAAGACTTCCGCCCAGATATAACTGTAATAACCGGCCGTATAACCACCGCCCATCGTGTGGTTGAAATAAGTCGTACGATAGCGGGACGGGATCTGGCGGATCAGGCCGCGTTTGCCCAACGTCTCATTTTCAAACTTCATCACATCCAGATCGGCAGGAATTTCTTTCAACACATGATAATCCATATCCAACAGAGAAGCCGCCAAATATTCGGTCGTTGCAAATCCTTGTCCGTATTTGCCGCTCTTATCCAACTTCTCGATCAGAGCTGCCGGAATCACTTCGCCCGTCTGGTAATGTTTGGCATATACTTTCAAAACTTCCGGCTCGAACACCCAATGTTCCATCACTTGTGAAGGTAATTCCACAAAGTCGCGGGGAACGCCCGACACGCCATAATAGTGCACATCCTTGAAGAGATTATGCAAGCCATGGCCGAATTCATGGAACAACGTTTCCGCTTCATCGGCACTTAACAGAGCTGGCTGCCCTTCCGCCGGCTGGCTGAAGTTGCAGACGATTGTCACAATCGGGCCGAGGCGTTTGCCATCCTGGTAAGTTTGTGAACGATAGGTTCCGCACCAGGCTCCGCCCCTCTTGCTTGCACGCGGGAAGAAGTCAAAATAGAGGATTCCTAAATAACTTCCGTCTTTATCCTTGCACTCGAAAGCCTGCGCTTCAGGGTGAGGAAGCGGAATATTGTTAACCGGAGTAAATATGATGCCATACAGCTTGTTCGCCACATAGAAAGCGCCATCGCGCACATTATCCAATTTCAGGTAAGGACGCACCTGGTTTTCATCCAGATCGAACTTAGCCTTCTTGGCTTTCTCGAAATAATAACGCCAGTCCCAGCCTTCCGCCTCGAAATTGCCGCCTTCTTTCTTGATTTCGGCATTGATGTCGGCCAGTTCCTCCTTGGCTTTAGCTAAGGCCGGTGTCCAAACTTCATCCAGCAAAGCATACACCTTAGCAGAAGTCTTTGCCATGCGGTCTTCCAGGACAAAAGAGGCATAATCGTCATATCCCATCAACTTGGCCTTTTCCAGACGCAGCGTGATCAGATCGCGAACGACTTTATTGTTATCGGCATCATTCCCGTTATTTCCCCGATTGATATAACCTTTAAAGATTTTCTCACGCAAAGCGCGGTTATCGGCATATTGCAGGAACGGCATTACACTCGGGTTATGAAGCGTGAAAAGCCATTTGCCGTCCATCCCGGCAGCTTTAGCCGCTTTGGCCGCATTCGCAATCAGGCTTTCGGGCAGGCCGGAAAGGTCTTCCTTCTTATCGATCACCAACTGGAAATCGTTCGTTTCCTTCAACATATTCTGTCCGAAAGTGAGCTGGAGCATGGAGATGCCGCTGTTCAGTTCACGCAACTTCTCCTGTTTGTCGGCCGGCAGATTAGCCCCGCCACGCACAAAGTCCTTATATGTTTCTTCCAGTAATTTCTTCTGTTCCTTGTCCAGATTGAATTTAGCTTGATTGTCATAAACCTCTTTCACGCGGGCAAAGAGCGCCGGATTGAGGCTGATGTCGTCATTATGCTTAGACAGTAATGGGGAAAGTTCCCGGCTCAGCGCCTGCATTTCATCATTTGTATTCACACTATTCTGGCCATAAAACACAGAACTGACCCGTTTCAGCAGGCGACCGCTTTGGTCGAGTGCTACAATCGTATTTTCAAAGTCCGGCACGGACCGCTGTTTTACGATGGCGTCGATTTCCTGCTTCTGCTCTTCCATGCCTTGCAGGAATGCCGGTTTGTAATCGGCCAAAGTGATCTTATCGAACGGAGGGACACCAAACGGTGTGGTAAACTCTGTCAGGAAAGGATTTCCCTCCTGGGCTGCATCTGCACCTTTTTCAGGTGAACCGCATGCGCTCAACACGACGGCTAAGCCGGCTGCCATAAATGTTCTCTTCATTCTTTTCTCTTGTTTTTTTATGTGAATAATAAAAAATTGCATAGGCATGTATTTTAAATTCCATGCCCATGCATTTTCTGTTCCATGCGCATGAAACTAAAATTCCATGCCCATCCGTTTTATTTCAGACCTCTGTTCCGCAACAACGGATCGATGCTCGGTTCTTTGCCCCGGAAGTTTCTGTACATAACCATGCCTTCGTCAATACCGCCCGGAGACAGTACATACGTACGGAATTTGGCAGCCACTTCGGGATTGAAGATATCGCCGGTTTCCTTGAATGCCTCGAAAGCATCGCAATCCAGGACTTCCGCCCAGATATAACTGTAATAACCGGCTGTGTAACCGCCTTCCATTGTATGACCGAAATATGTCGAACGGTAACGGGGAGGAATCTGGCGGATCAGCCCGCGGCTGTTCATCGCTTTGGCTTCAAACGATTCGATATCCAAATTGGCCGGTACTTCCTTCAAAATATGGTAGTCCATATCCAACAAAGAGGCAGCTAAATATTCGGTTGTCGCAAAACCTTGGCCATACTTGCCGCTTTTAATGATTTTATCGACAATTGCTTGCGGGATCACTTCGCCTGTATTATGATGCTTTGCAAACACTTTCAGCACTTCCGGTTCGAACACCCAATGCTCCATCACCTGTGAAGGAAGTTCCACAAAATCGCGGGGGACACCGGATACGCCGTTGTAATGCACATCGGCAAACAGTCCGTTCAGAGCATGTCCGAATTCATGGAATACGGTTCCGGCTTCGTCGGCACTTAATAATGCAGGCTGTCCTTCTGCCGGTTTGCTAAAGTTGAATACGGTGGTTACAATCGGAGCGACACGTTTACCGTCTTTATAAGTTTGATCCCGATAGCCGCCACACCAGGCGCCGCCACTCTTTCCGGGACGGGTAAAGAAGTCCATATAGAGAACACCCAATGAAGAGCCGTCTTTGTCCTTGCATTCAAAAACTTGTGCATCCGGATCAGGAAGCGGCATATTCTGCAACGGAGTAAAAGTGATGCCATACAGCTTATTTGCTACATAGAAAGCACCTTCACGGACATTGTTCAGTTCCAGATACGGACGAACTTCGTTCTCATCCAGATCGAACTTTGCGATCTTGGCTTTCTCGAAATAATAACGCCAGTCCCAGCCTTCAGCCTCGAAGTTGCCGCCTTCTTTCTTGATTTCGGCATTGATATCGGCCAGTTCTTCTTTTGCTTTTGCCAATGCCGGTGTCCAAATCTTGTTCAACAGGTCGTAGACGTTCTTTTCGTTCTTTGCCATGTTTTCTTCCAGGACATATGCGGCAAAGTCTTCGTAACCTAATAACTTAGCCTTTTCCAAGCGGGCGGTAACCAGTTTTTTGATTACATCCTTATTGTCGTTTGCATTGTTGTTATTGCCACGGCTGATGTAGGCATTATAGATTTTCTCACGCAAAGCGCGGTTGTCTGCATATTGCAGGAACGGCATCACGCTCGGATTATGCAGCGTGAACACCCATTTCCCCTCCATTCCTGCCTCTTTGGCTGCGGCAGCTGCTGCGGCTACCAATGTTTCGGGCAGGCCGGAAAGGTCTTCCTTCTTATCGACAACCAGTTGGAAAGCATTCGTTTCTTTCAGCGTATTCTGTCCGAAAGTAAGCTCCAACAGGGAAATCTGCTCGTTCAGCTTACGAAGCTGGGCCTGCTTGTCAGCATCCAGATTGGCGCCGCCACGTACAAACCCTTTGTATGTTTCTTCCAGCAACTTCTTCTGTTCCTTGTTCAGATCGAATTTAGCCTGGTTCTCATATACGGATTTCACACGGGCAAAGAGTTTAGGATTCAGGCTGATGTCATCCGAATGTTTGGAAAGCAACGGTGAAAGTTCCTGTTCAAGCGCCTGGATTTCATCATTCGTATTAACACTGGCTTGTCCGCTGAAAGCATAGGCGACTTTCGTCAACAACTCTCCGCTCTGATCCAGTGCAACAATCGTATTTTCAAAAGTAGCCTCGTCCGGGTTATTGACGATAGCGTCTACTTCTGCAACATGCTCTTCCATCCCTTTCAGGAAGGCAGGCTTGTAGTGTTCAACCTTGATCTGATCAAATGGAGGAACACCAAACGGCGTCGTGTACTCGGTAAAGAAAGGATTTGCAACCGCTGTATCTGCGACATCGCCTTTCTTCGTGGAGTTACATGCCCCTAAAACAACTGCCAGACCGGCAGCCATAAGTGTTTTGTTCATGTCTGTACTATTAATTTATTCTAATGGCAAAGGTAGCCAATTCTACTAAAAATTGGTCTTTTTACCGGTTTCTCTTTTTAATTGTTCAAAACGCATCATCATCTGCCGCAGGCGGCGCGGTTCTTTTGTTGCCAGATTATTCTGCTGCCCCGGGTCCTCTTTGACGTTATACAATTGATAGCAATCGCTAAAGCCAGCAAATTCAGCTTCTTCCTTGTCGCCATAATAATCCGGATAAGGCGGGATCATCACCCAATCACCCTGGCGGAAAGCATAATTATAATAACCTTCAATCACCAGTTCACGCCGTCCCTGATCACTATTGCCCAAAAAGACCGGCAACGTATTCTGGCTATCCGTCTTATCCGGATAAGCCTGTCCCGTGAGTGCTGCCAACGAGGCCAAAAGATCCATTTGGCAAACCAAAGCATCCGATACGCCCGGTTTAACCGCCGCCGGCCAGCGGAGCAGGAAAGGAATACAAGTTCCTCCGTCATACAAACTCGTCTTGCCACCGCGGTAAGGACCGGCAATCTTATGGTTTCCGACCAACTCGACCGCCTGATCCTGATAGCCGTCGTCCAGGACAGGACCGTTATCGCTTGAGAAAATAACCAACGTATTTTCCGTCAGTCCGAGCCGGTCCATCTCTTTCAGAAACTCCGTCACACACCAATCCGCTTCCAGAATCACGTCTCCACGCGGTCCCATACCGGATTTACCGGCAAACTTCTGATTCGGCACGCGGGGCACATGCGGCTGATGCAATCCGTAATACAGGAAAAACGGCTTGTCCTTATTTTCCTTCATGAAAGTCTTGGCTTTTTCAAGGAAAAGTTCTGCCATATCTTCGTCTTTCCATTGAGCCGCCTTTCCGCCTTTCTGGAAACCGATACGGGGAACGCCGTTCACAATCGCTCCGGCATGCCCTACGCTCGGATGCATACGCAACAGCTCCGGATTGTCCTTACCGGTCGGCTCGCCGGGGAAGTTTTCCCGATAGCTGACATACAAAGGATCGTCCGGCTGCAAACCGACACCTTTGCCGTTTTCAATAAAGATACAGGGAACCCGGTCATTGGTTGCCGCCTGGATAAACGAATAGTCATAACCGATTTCTTTTGCTCCCGGATAGACCGTTTTATTCCAGTCTACCGCTCCGTCGCCCAATCCCAAATGCCATTTGCCGACCGAACCGGTCACATAACCGGCCTGCTTCAGGACTTTCGGCAATGTCACCTGCTGCGTATTGATAATCAATGCTGCATTTCCCGGAAGAATCTTGGCTTCCGTGTTTGTCCAGGGATAAAGACCGGTCAACAGGGAATAGCGGCTCGGCGTGGAAGTTGCCGCCGTACAATAGCCTTGTGTAAAGCGCAGTCCTTCATTGGCGATCCGGTCCATGCCGGGAGTACTGATAGCTGTCGCGCCGTAACAACTGAGGTCTCCATATCCCAAATCGTCGGCAACAATCACGACGATATTCGGCTTCTGCGGCGAAGTCTGTGCCAGAAGCGGTAAAGAGAAAGCACCCATCAAGGGGAGTAAACAGTGTTTCATTTGCTTATTTTGTATTTGAGCGTTAGATTATAACAGTCTTAACTTAAAACATGTAATAATCCGCAAATATAATGATAGTAGTGAAATGCTGTTACACATTTTTCGCTAATATTGCACTTGTACAAATAAAATTATTGATGAAAATGAACAGAATTTGCGAACTTTTCGATATTCAATATCCGGTTATACAGGGTGGAATGGTTTGGTGCAGTGGTTGGAGGCTTGCTTCCGCAGTCAGTAATGCAGGCGGTTTAGGTCTGATCGGCGCCGGTTCCATGCACCCGGACGTCCTGCGTGACCATATCCGCAAATGCCAGGCTGCGACCGACAAGCCTTTCGGGGTAAATGTGCCTTTGATGTATCCGGAAATCGACGCATTAATGAATATATTGGTAGAGGAAAATGTAAAGATCGTTTTCACCTCTGCCGGAAATCCCAAAACATGGACCGGATTTCTGAAGGAACACAGAATGAAAGTCGCCCACGTAGTCAGCAGTTCCAAGTTTGCCGCCAAATGCGAACAGGCCGGTGTCGACGCCATAGTTGCCGAAGGCTTTGAAGCCGGCGGGCATAACGGGCGTGAAGAGACAACCACGCTATGCCTGATTCCGGCGGTACGTCGTGCGACCACTCTCCCGCTAATGGCTGCCGGAGGCATCGGAACCGGCGATGCGATGCTGGCAACTTTCGCTTTAGGGGCCGAAGGTGTACAAATCGGAACCCGTTTTGCCCTGACGAAGGAAAGCTCGGCACACGAGAACTTCAAGAACCTCTGTCTGAACCTGAATGAAGGCGACACGAAGCTCCTGTTGAAGAAACTCTCTCCCACCCGTCTGGTCAAAGGTGATTTTACGACAGCTGTCGAAGAAGCCGAGGCCCGTGGCGCTTCCGTCGAGGAAATGAAAGAGCTGTTAGGAAAAGGACGTGCTAAAAAAGGTATTTTTGAAGGGAACCTCCAAGAAGGCGAACTCGAAATCGGTCAAGTAGCATCCTTATTCCGGGAATCGCAAACTGTAGCAGAGGTCATGAAAGAGATTTTGGATGATTTTCAAGCAGGAGTGGAAAAATTGAATCATTTTTAATATTATCTTTGCAAGCAAGAATTAAGGGATTCAAACAAATAATTAACGTACTTAAATTAACGCTATGAGTATTATAGTTCTAATACTGATTGTTGAAACAGCACTTTGTATCATACTTCTGTTATCCTGGATCAGAAACAAGAAAAAGCAAGCGGCATATAAAGCCAGAGAAGCCGAAATTACGGACTTTCAGTTATTCTGCCTGAATATATTGGACAATATGCCTTTCCCTGTACTTGTCAAAGATATCAACGATGATTTCAAATATAAGTTTTGGAACAAAGAAGCTGAACTTCAATCCGGCAAAAAGCAAAGTGAAGTATTAGGGCATTCCGATATCGATATCTTTGGTGAAGAGCGTGGTTTGAGATACCGAAAAATAGACGAACAACTGGTAAAAGACAAAAAAGAATATCGCTCGGAAGAGGATTATCTTACTCCTGATGGGGTTTTACACAAAACAATTGTGAGCAAATCGGTTGTATCGTTAGGGAATGACCATTGGCTTCTCATTGCCCGTTGGGACATTACCAAGATAAAAGAATACGAACAAGAATTAATTCAGGCAAAAGAGAAACTGGAAAATGTCATCAAGACGCAGGATTTGGTGCTCAACAGCATTAATTTCGGACTTGTTTATGTAGACAAAAACTATGTTGTGCAATGGGAATCAACAGCCAGCCTGAATAATATAGCTAAAGGGCGGAGGTATATAGCGGGAAAAGTATGTTACGAAACTGTGATGGGGCGTCAGAGTCCTTGCCCGCATTGCGCATTAAGTGATACGGTTGAGAAAGGCAAACCTGTTCGCCACGAGATAACCGAAGGGGATACGACTATCGAGATCAGCGCCATACCGGTCTACTCAAACGACGGAAGCGAAATGTTGGGCGGCTTGATGAAACTCGAAGATATTTCAGATAAGAAACGGATCGAACATTTGCTCTATGAAGTAAAGAAAGCGGATGAAGCAAACCAACTGAAATCAGCTTTCTTAGCGAATATGAGCCACGAAATCCGTACGCCTTTGAATGCTATTGTCGGCTTCTCCAATCTTCTGGCCGAAACCGACGATCCCGAAGAGAAGAAAGAATTTGTTCATATCATTACATCAAATAACGAGTTATTGCTTCAGTTGATCAATGACATCATCGATATGTCCAAGATAGAAGCGGGAACACTTGATTTTAACTATTCCGACACGGATATTAACCTGTTGATGGAAGACCTCTGCCAGCAAATGCAGCTGAAAAATCAAAGGCCGGACAGTGTTAAGATCGAATTTGTACAAAAGCAGCCGGAATGTATTATCCATACGGACCAAAACCGTGTTATGCAGGTAATGATTAACTTTATGACCAATGCCATGAAATTCACAGAACAGGGCAGTATTACCTTCGGCTATGAAAAATCTGAAAAAGAGATTTACTTTTTTGTTAAAGATACTGGAATCGGAATCCCAGCCGAAAAGAAAGACAAAGTATTCGAACGCTTTGTCAAGCTGAACACTTTCGTCCAGGGAACAGGGCTTGGGCTTCCTATTTGTGCCATGATCATCGAGAAATTCGGAGGAATAATAGGTGTAGATTCCAAGGAAGGCGAAGGGTCCACTTTCTGGTTCCGGTTGCCAATCTGATTTTGAACTGATTTTTTTTGTACTTTTGCTACGTACAAACTAAAAAAGTCAATGCTTAAACGTCTATTTGTATCTGCAGGAATTCCCTTTTTTGTTCTGTCTTTATCTGTTAAAGCTCAAGAACAAGGTCATGTTATTACGACAGATAGCACAGCCCGGAAAGAGGTTATCACCGTTGACGGTGTGGAACTGAACGAAAGGCAATTAAAACGCTACTACCGTCAATTGCGTAAAGACTCCATTCGTGCACATAAAAATATATGGTGGTCCGTTCTCGGAGGACCTTCTTATACACCGGAAGCTTCATTCGGTGTTGGAGGTGCAGTCTTAGCCAGTTTCCGGATAAACAAACAAGATACTGTTTCGCAACGGTCCTTTCTGCCTGCCGGTCTGAATCTGTCGCTGAACGGAACAATTGTTGTTGCCGGTGCAGGAACATTTTTCTTCAATGAAAACCGTTTTCGCATTTACGTAAGTTATGGTTACAGGAATGAGCCTTCGCATTACTATGGCAAAGGATTTGAAAAGGCTGAAAATCTGGAACGGAGCGATTCGACGACCAAATTCCACCGAAACTATTTCCAACTGTATCCGCGTTTTGTATGGGAAGTACGGCCCCATTTCTATTTAGGCGGCCTGTTCGATCTGAATTATACACGGGCATCGGATATAAATCCGGTAATGGAAGAAGATCCTTATTTCCGGAAATTTAAAAGCAAATATTTCAATGTCGGTATCGGCGGGCTCATTCAATATGATACCCGTGATGATGTTGCAACTCCTACACGAGGGATGTTGTTAGGTACAAACGTCAAATTGTTTGGAAAATATCTTGGAGGTGCCTATAATTATGAAATCATCGAACTCGAATATCGCCAATTCAAGAACGTATTCCGTCCGCGCAGTACGCTCGCCTGGATCGCCAAAAGCCAAATCGGCATGGGAGATATTCCTTTTACGGAGTTGCCGACATTCGGTTCTCCCTTCGACCTTCGCGGCTATTATATGGGCAAATACCGGGATAAATCGATGGCTTACGGAATTGTCGAATATCGCCATATGTTCGGTTCACCGGCAAAATACAAAAGCGGTAACTTCTGGGCGAAATGCGGTTTTGTAGCCTGGGCCGGAACCGGGACGATCGGGGAAACTCCTTTTGACTGGAACAAGTGGAAATTCAATTTCGGTGCCGGACTCCGTTTCCAGATGCAGCCGGGAAAGAATTTCAGGCTGGATATCGGCAAAGAGCCCGGACAACCGGGGATGCAGGTCTATATGAATATGACGGAAGCATTCTGATCAGAACGACAGTCGCATCATAAAACGAACACCCTTCGTCTGGATACCCGGATTATCACGATAGTTCAGACGCCAGACATAATCCAGACGAAGGAACTTTAAGATGTTTTCCACACCGACACTGGCTTCCATATAAGGCGCTTTTCCCAATGTATAAGTATCGTCGGGGAAGAGATATAAGCCGTCTCCACCATTCATCGGATTATTCTTTTCAGTCAGATGTCCCCACAAGCCGCGGAAACAGAAGACTTCCCTCCACTTCAGTTTCTTTATCATCGGTATACGGTTCAGCAGGTTACCGTTCATGTAATACGTCAAATCCCAAGATGCATATTCATCGTTGATGAACTCCATCGCGTTCATATTCGTATATGACTCCGGCTGGATCGTATAAGAAAGGTTGGCATTCGGCAAGATCAACAATGGATAAGGTACTTTGTTCCAGACTTTTCCCGCTTTGGTTATAATATCGATATAACCGAAAGCCGAGAACCAGAAACGTTTCTGAATGCCGATATCCGTACGCTGGTAATCGTACGACGACCCCAACAGGTTTTTCTTCGCCATCACATGGCTGAAATTGAAGATCAGCGCATCGAAAGTAATCGGGTAACGAAGGTTACGCGTCTGATAGAACTTCTCATCCTTTGCATAACGGAATTTCAGTTCCAACTCCGTCATGTCATAACTCTTAGTAGGCGTAATGATCCCATCCGGACCAATACGGTCGAATACAGCATACTCGGTAGCATATTCACGGCGGTTACGGACAACGGCCCCATAAGCCAAACCATTATAATGCTCATGATAGTAAGTCAACTCGGCCTGCCGCAAATAAGTGGCACGCGTATCTTTCTGACGTTTCCACGCCAGGAACATATTATCTTTGCTGGCATACATATATTGCTGTCCCAACTGGTTGATGTCGTACATGTATTCCAGACGGATCGAGTTCAACGGGAACTCCTTACGATATTCCTTACGGTCGTTGAACGAATATTCGACAAGAGCGTCATATTTCAGCTTTTCATCTTTTGTCCCATACGCCATATAGCCGTCAAAGAACAAGTTTTTACTGAATGCCGTCGTCGTTGTTCCTCCCACACGGAAGCGGGCTCCTTCGATCGCATTACCACTGATCGCCGTATTCATCGGACCAAACTCGAACTTACTTTTCAACGGGTCCTTATTCGTCGGGATATAACCGGAAACGAGGATCGATACGATCTGTTCCGTTATGTAAAAGATCGGAACGGAGCGGAATTTCGCCATCAACTTCTCGACGGAATTGGGATTCTTCTTAATCCCCTCTTCCGGACGGTTGCTTATCCAGAATTCATCCGTCTGCCGATAAGCGTCTTTCAGCGTAATAACAGGCGCACTCTCCTTAAACACCTGGGCCTGTTCGACATCCGGCTCCTTAAACGACTGGTTGCTGTAAACATTCAGGCGCCGCGCATACATGCCTTTGGACTTTTCGCTTAACTTGAAATTGACATTGATATCGTCTTTCGTAATGATACGGGTACTGTCCGGCGTACGTTCGAACGTCTGTTCGATTGTCATTCCGGATACGAAGTTCAAGTTGATATCTTTGGGAACGTTAAGGATCGCTTTCTGCACAAAGAATGTGGAGTCGAGCGTGACAAACAGATGCCCGGTAAAACCGAATGTCTCCGAATTGAAGGGGACAAACCCCAGATCCACGCAGTTCCGCCCGTTCACCTCCAGCGTGTCGAGCAGATAATATTTGTAATAGTTCGGTCCGATTGTAGAAAGCGGGCTTACAAACCGTTGCAGAAACAAAGGAATATCGTTTTTAAAGATATCGACTTCCCGGAAAACCTCGTTCAGGAACTGCTGGATACCGTCGCGGGAGAATATTTCATCCACACCGGATGCTTTGCTGCCTTTGACAACCCGTTTTTCCGACTTCGGCTCTTTGCGATAATAAACCGTTTCGACCTTTTCCCTTTCCGAAACCGGCAGAATAGTCGTGCCAACATCGAGTGTATCGACAAAATCAACCAGGAAATCAAACTTGCCCGGCTTTCCGTCTTTTTTGGGTTTAGGATGGAAATCGTTCATCGCAAAGACCATCTTCTCATACTGATCGTATTGAAAATAGTCATGATTACGAGGGTCATTGCTTTCACGTGAAGCAATCACCTGTTTTACAAAGGTCACAGCCGGATTCTCCTTTTTGCTGTATTTCTCCTTTTTCGGCTTGACAACGACCTCATTCAACGCGATTCCGTTCGGCGCTAATTGTATTTTCAGATTATTGGTCCTGCCCGGAGTGACTCCCACTTCTTTTGTATCATATCCCAGATAAGAAACAACCAAGGTTCGGTTGGCATTCGGAGTAGAGAATGTGAAATTCCCGTCCCCGTCAGTTGCCGTTCCTATCGTCGTTCCTTTGAATATAAGAGATACATAAGGTAATCCTTCCCCAGTAATCGAGTCGGTCACTATTCCTTTTATTATCGTATTCTGTCCATTTGCTATCCATACCACAAATAAGGATGCCAGCAAAAAAACAATCTTTTTCCCCATCACAATTTTCTATCCTTAGATTTCTACTTTATCCCTAATTAAACGCTGCAAAAGTATAACAGTTTATTTTTACAGAGTGTTCCAAAACGTGCACATAATCTTCCAATTGAAAAAAATTCTTTCTACCTTTGCCTGTTGAAAGGGGTGCCATACTGTAAACGGGCTGAGATTATACCTGTGAACCTGATGCGGGTAATGCCGCCGTAGGAAAAAACAGACAAGGCTTTTCCCTCCTTTTTATATATAAATGAAAACAAACACAATGTTTCGCTATCCGGTAGCACTTACAATTGCCGGTTCAGACAGCGGCGGCGGTGCAGGAATACAGGCGGACCTGAAGACATTTTCAGCATTAGGCGTATTCGGAGCTTCTGTAATAACATCCATTACCGCCCAGAATACAACGGGTGTAAGGGGGATACAGGCTGTTTCGCCGGAAATAGTGGAAGGACAGATAAATGCCGTATTCGAGGATATAACGGTCGATGCCGTAAAAATCGGGATGTTGCATAACCGGGAAGCTGCCGGGATTGTAGCCTGTGCGATCGACCGTTTTTCGCTTTCAAAAGTAATTCTCGACCCTGTCATGATTTCGACAAGCGGCAGCAAGCTGATGGAAGACGAGACGATCGAAGTCATTGTAAACGAATTGTTCCCTAAGGTCATGTTAGTAACTCCGAATATAGACGAAGCTGCTTTCCTGTCAGGCATGCCGATACGGAATGAAGAAGAGATGGAAAAAGCCGCTCAAGAGCTTTTAGCCCGGGGATGCCGTGCCGTCCTGATGAAAGGCGGCCACCTGGAAGGAAGCGAAAGGGCCGATATCCTGTTCACGAAGGATGCGGCCCCTCTCCGACTGGTTGTCCCGGCTGTTCAGACACAAAACACGCATGGCACAGGATGCACACTGTCTTCCGCAATTGCCGCTTATATGGCTTTGGGTAAAGAATTGCCGGATGCCGTAAGGTTGGCAAAAGAATATGTAACAGCCGCCCTTGAGGCCGGTGCCGACGTGCAGACCGGACACGGGCATGGGCCTATGAACCATCTGTTCGCTCCCGTTCCGTTGATAAAAATAAAAGCATGAAAAAGCTGATTGTAATCACGACACCGGGCTTCTTTCCGGGAGAAAACATCATTCTCACCCGGCTTTTTGAAGAAGGAATGCAATCTCTCCACTTGCGTAAGCCGGAAGGAAAGATTGACGAACTGCGCCGGCTGCTGGATAAAATACCGGCCGTCCACTATCCGAAAATCGTGCTCCACGACTGCTTTTCGCTGGCAACAGATTACGGCTTGGGAGGCGTGCACCTGAACCGGCGCAACAGCCTGGCGCCATCCGGCTTCAAGGGGACGGTCAGCCGTTCCTGCCATTCCATCGAGGAAATCCGACACTACCAGTCGCTCGACTATCTGTTCCTGAGCCCTATCTTCCGGAGCATCTCGAAAGAAGGATACGGAAGCGGTTTTGCAATGGAAACCTTACAACAGGCCTCCGATGCCGGAATCATTAACGAAAAGGTTTTTGCCCTTGGCGGCATAGACCTTGCCACTCTCCCGTTGCTCCGCCCTTTCCGTTTCGGAGGAGCGGCCGTGTTGGGCGCGCTTTGGGGAGAGCGTCCGTCGACAGACAAACTGGATATTATTATCACACAATATAAAAAACTACAAGCATGGAATTAGACAATTATTTAGAGAGCTGCGCCGGCAGAGGCCGGTATGCTTGTTTCACCGGCCAAAACCGACTTATGTTCATCACGCATCGTACAAACAAATATACAGAGCTGGATGAGATCAAGATGGTAATCAAAGGCGGTTGCAACTGGGTTCAGCTCCGCATGAAAGACAATCTGAACCTTGAAGTCGCCAAAGAAGTTTCGCACTTCACCCTGTTCAAAGGCGGTTTAGATTGTGTCTGCTGCTTGGATGACAACCTGGAAATGGCAATCAAAGCCGGTATCCATTGCGTCCATTTAGGGAAAAACGATATGCCGGTATCAGAAGCCTGGCGGATCATCATCGAAAAAGGCTTGGACGACCTTTTCCTTGTCGGCGCAACGGCAAACACCTTCGAGGATATTTTGAAGGCGGACCGGGAAGGCGCTTCTTACATCGGCCTGGGGCCGTACCGTTTTACCGAGACGAAAAAGAACCTGAGCCCCGTGTTAGGATTGGAAGGATATCAAAAAATCATGGAACAATATAGGGAAGCCGGTCTCGAAATTCCTATCTTTGCCATCGGTGGCATTCAGTTTGAAGATATTGCCCCCTTGATGGAAACAGGGATAGAAGGCATCGCCGTCTCCGGAGCGATCATCAATGCCGATGATCCGGTGGAAGAAACACGCCGTTTCATCAGGGAGATCAACAAACACAAGCCGGACCCTTGCAGGGACGATTCAGAAATATAAAAAAACATACAATACAATGGCAAGTAAAAACAGAATACGCATTACCTATCCTTCATCGGAAAAGATCTATGTTCCCGGCAGCATCCACAAGATAAATGTGGGCATGCGCAAGATCAAGATACTGGATACCGTCACGCGTGGTGAAGACGGAGAACTGATCCACAAAAAGAACAATCCCGTAATCGTTTATGACACCAGCGGTCCGTTCTCGGACGCTAAAATCACAGTCAATACGCAGAACGGCATTCCCCGCATCCGCGAATCCTGGTATGCAGGGCGCAAGGATCTGGTACAATTGGAAGAATTGACCTCCGACTACGGCCGCCAGCGTTTGGCAGACCCGTCGCTGGACGCCATCCGTTTCCCGAAACACCATCTGCCTTACCGGGCGAAGCCGGGCAAGAACATCACCCAGATGTATTATGCAAAAAAGCGTGTGATCACACCCGAAATGGAATACGTGGCAATCCGCGAGAACCAACAAATCGAAGCCCTCGGCCTGAAATCCTATATCACACCGGAATTTGTGCGCAAGGAGATTGCCGCCGGACGCGCCATCATCCCGGCAAACATCAACCACCCGGAAGCCGAACCGATGATCATCGGCCGGAAGTTCCTGGTCAAGATCAACACGAACATCGGAAATTCCGCCCTTTCGTCCGGCATCAACGAAGAGATCGAAAAGGCCGTATGGAGTTGCAAATGGGGAGGCGACACGCTGATGGACCTTTCCACCGGCAACAACATCCACGAGACGCGCGAATGGATCATCCGCAATTGCCCTGTGCCGATGGGAACAGTCCCTATCTACCAGGCTTTGGAGAAAGTGGACGGAAAGATCGAAGACCTGAGTTGGGAGATTTACCGCGACACGCTGATCGAACAGGCCGAACAAGGCGTCGACTACTTCACCATCCACGCCGGCCTGCTGAAGAAACACGTCGAACTGACGCAGACGCGCCTGACCGGTATCGTTTCACGCGGAGGCTCGATCATGGCTAAATGGATGCAGATTCATAATGAAGAGAACTTCCTTTATACCCATTTCGCCGAAATCTGCGAAATCCTGAAGATGTATGACATTGCCGTCTCGATCGGCGACGGTCTCCGTCCGGGTTCCATCTATGATGCCAATGATGCCGCCCAGTTTGCCGAACTGCATACGATGGGCGAGTTGACACAGATCGCCTGGGACCAGTTCGTACAGGTCATCATCGAGGGCCCGGGCCACGTCCCCATGAACAAGATACAGGAGAACATGAAAGAACAGCAATATGCCTGCCACAACGCTCCGTTCTACACATTAGGCCCGTTGACAACCGATATCGCACCGGGTTACGACCATATCACATCCGCAATCGGAGCCGCCCAGATCGCCTGGCACGGGACGGCAATGATCTGCTACGTCACCCCGAAAGAACATCTCGGGCTGCCGGACAAGGAAGACGTCCGCACAGGTGTTGTCGCCTATAAGATTGCCGCCCATGCCGCCGACCTGGCCAAAGGGCATCCCGGCGCACAAGTGCGCGACAATGCCTTGAGCAAAGCCCGCTTTGAGTTCCGTTGGAAAGACCAGTTCAACCTGTCGCTCGATCCGGAACGCGCCCTGCAATACTACAAGGACAGCGCCGTGACGGATGGCGAATACTGTACGATGTGCGGCCCGAACTTCTGTGCCATGCGCCTAAGTAAGGACTTGCATAAAGAAGATTGCGGGAAGTAGATAGCCCGCCTTTGGATACGGTAAATGATGATTTAACGGGGTGTTTGCTCGTATTTACCGGACGCAGACGGGCGCAGATAACGCAGAGGAACGCAGACTTATTTTCTTTTAAAACAATAAATGATCTGCGTTCG
>NZ_QUDI01000045.1:0-44208 GCF_003477465.1 Parabacteroides sp. AF48-14 | reverse complement strand
CAAAGTTTCATTTAGTTTGTATTAGTGATTTTTCGCAAAGTTTCATTTAGTTTGTATTAGTGATTTTTCGAATAATAATAAGATAAGTTTTGATTGAAAACCCATTTTGTAAGGTTTTACTTGTGCTAAATTTGAAATTACAACTTCCGCTGTTTTTTCTTTTTTTTAGATTTGGAAATTTGTTCTTCGTGATTTAAAGAATAATCTATCCCTAATGGGATGGAAGGTATGAGTGAACAATATGTTTTATTGTCTCTGTGGTTGAAAGAAGTGTCATTTTTTTGTTTGGTGACAACATAGGTATCTAATTTGAAATTATGATTATTAGCTTCCTTGTTTTCAAGATTGATAGAAACTAAGTTTTCTTGACTACTATGAAAGGTGATTGTTGTTTCTCTTTCGTTGGATTGAAATTCTTGTTCATGTAGTTTGAATTGTTCTGGGATAGAACCGTTCTTCATCGTGTTGTGGTAATCAAATGATTCATTTTTTTTGCGGTCGTAGCTGAAAAGTTTATCAAACCCCTGCTCTGCCTGTTGGAACAGGTTCACACGATCAAAACCTCCTGTTACCGTTCCTTTCTTGGTGTTCTTATGATTAGTAAGCGGAGATAGTTTCTTCTTATTGGTTTGGTCTTTCCGGCTGACAATCAAATGGCAGTGCATATTTAGTTCATTATCCGAACGGTTACGGTCAAAATGAATTTTGGCATGAAACTTTATATCTGCTTCTGTTAGTCCTTTGTTGAAGTTCTTGGCATATTCAGGAATAAACACTTCCCGGATATACCGCTTCATGGATTCAGCTTGTTCGTGTTCTGTATTACCCATCGCTTGAAGTTCCTTTTCCGATGGGCTGACATGAATAGCATAAAACTTAGCATCTGTTTTCAGGAGTTGTCCGATATTACTATCTATATCCTTTATCACTTTTGATTTATAGATATTATCCCCTATCAGATTGAAAAAGCCATCAGTATAAAGACCTTTCTCCATTCGTTCTAAATCTTCATGCTCTAAATAATTAGCTAGCTGTCGGCTACTTCCTGCATTATTATATATTCCGTTTGATGGTGGAGCAAAATCTATGTGCATAGTCTTATGTATTTATTAAATTGCTGATTTCGGTCTTCAAGTTCTCTTTCCTTTTGCTATCCATCACACCACAAGCCGATAACTCCGAATAGAGTTGTATCAGTTGAAGCAACTTTTTATAATCTCGTTGGTGTATCTGGTAGAGTGCGTTAATCTGTTTGGATTGGTTATTTATTACATCAGCATGATTGCCGAACTGCTCACTTAGCTTTTTAAGCACGGCTGTTTGTCTCTCCTGACTGGCTTCCAATTGGGAGAGAATTAGAGTTTCTAAAGTTTTGCCAATGGCATCGAAACGCAAAGCGATAGAATTTGTAGCCCGTATCATGGGATTCAGTTGTTCTTCCTCGTAGTGACGGATGAAGCGAATAATATCATCCTGCCTCTTATTTATTTTTGCCAGTTCCGATTTCACAGATTCTGGTGCTTCGGACGGGTTGATATGCGCCTTATCTATATACCCGAACGCCAATTTTACAACTTCACTCTTTTTCAGTAAATAGCGTTTGCATATCTTTTCTACTAAAGCTGCCGTTTCCTTGTCTATGGAAATGGTAGTGAATATCGTTTTTCGACTGCTATTTGGCATGGTAATTACTTTTTTATAGAAATATGAATAGATAAATACCTGATAATAAGCATTGCAAAGAAAATGCTTATTACAGGTGTCATTACAGCGTGTTCTTGTAACACGCTAAAGCCGAAGCTTTGCCCCGCAGGGCAAGAGGGAAGAACAGGACTAGTCCAGTTCCCTCTTGCTCGATTTAGTGAAACGGGCTGAACCGATAGGTGAAGCAGTTTCTGCTAAATCGGGGTAGTAGCACAGAGGAATAGTCCGGACATAGGCTTCTTTCCTCTGCTGCTTTTTGCTATCAGGGTTGATTCTCTAACTGATTGGCTTTTTCGAACTGCTTGTAGGTTTGAGAATCGGCATACTCACGAACAAAAGCCCGGATGTCGCTGGCTCTATAGTACGTTTTCCGTCCAATGTTAAAGTAGGGAAGTACACCTTTTGCCCGATAGCGTTGTAGGGTTCTGAAAGATGCTTTTAGTAAAAAGGCTAAGTCTTGATTATCTAACAGCTTCTCATTTTCATCGAATACAGTGTCAGTATTGATAAGAGATTTCAGGTCTTGCCCGATCTCGGTGAGTTTTTTGGAAAGTTTCTCCATCCATTTCTCGAAGTTTTCATTGTCTATATACATTTTGCTTCATTTTAAGTTGAACATTAATGATTTTCAATCGATTGATGAAGCAAAGTTCTAAAAATGGCTGCAAATAAGTTCGGGGAATAGATCACCCATTCCCCGATAAATTATGATTAATAGTCTGAATATCTGTATTTTGATTTTATGGAAAATATCCCTCTTCTTTACACTTTTCGATAATAGCGACTCTTAGCTTATCTAAAAAGGCTGTTCGTTTATCAGGCTTACGTTTGATAACCTCTTCTTCTTTTTTATAAATATCACTGAATTTTATGTTAAACAGCTTTTCAAAAGCATTTGCTAAATCACTGAAATGTATTTCCTTACCATCAACCGTTGTAATACATTTTAGATAATAAAGTCCACATACGATTTCCATTATGTCGATGTACTTTGCAATATCTTTATTTAGGTGTAAGGTAGATTTCCATCCAGCTTCAATGTTAATAAAGAATTTGGGAAATTCCATTTGATGATGGAGTAGGTCTAGTTCTTTATTAATAAATGAAAGTATCTTATTGCATGTTATACTTTTTGTTTCATAACAGAAATCTCTTCTGATTTCTAAACTATTTTTTAGTGCCTCAAATTCTATGTAGGTAAGATTTAGTTCTCTAATTAAAGTTTTGTAATCTGATTCATTATTCAAAAAGGTAATTACAGATTCAACAAATTCTCTATATGCCATAAGTAGTTGGGCTTCATCAAAATTTTCTTTTGTGCAAGAAGAGTTGAGAAGACTATATATATTTTGATCTGAAAGGCTCCATTTTGGCATAAGCAATCAAACATGTGTTATACGTTTCGTTTATTGCCGTTCATATTTATTCTTTATTCGTTTCAATAGAGAGTAAATGATAATTTTGTGAAATGGTCTAATAAAGAAAAAATACATTCGTCCAAGCCTATTGTTATATTTCACAATAGTTGTAATCTTAAGTTCCTGTTTGCCATCTTTATACTCACTACACCACATTGAAACATGAAAATCCAAGTGGCTGTCAGGCATTCCAAAAATCTCTTCATGCTCATTTTTATCAGACACCATATTTGTAAATCTACTCTTTGTATCCAATCCCAATGGTTTTACAATAGCGTTTCGTAAATTCATTAACCAATCTATCCATTTAGGAAGTTGGTTAAAAGCTAAATTACGAAATTTTTCAGGTGTTATTTTCTGATTACAAACTATTTCTCTTGAATAAGAATCCACATAATCGGCAGGAAGATACTTTTCAATCAAGCTGTTTGTTGGTATATTTTTCATCTTATTGCTTTTTAAATTTATTGATAACCATATCCTGCAACTCTTTAAACTGTTTTGCTGATAGATCCGAGCAAACTTGTTGCATGCCAATCAGCATGGAATATTGTATTATCGCCAAATCCATTGCTTGTTTAGCATCCAATCCAGTTGCTTCATTCAGTTTGTTTGCATACTCCAGCCTGATACTGTCCGCTTGCGCTACATAATTTCGTACAATTGGATTGGAATACCCCCACGCCCGTATTACACTTTCGTTCCGGATAGAAGCGTATGCTGCCATATCAGCCAATTTCTGCTGTTGTTCTTTGGGAGTGTTCAATTTATCCACTTCACGAATAAACTCAAATGTGTTTACTTCCAACCAATACTTCATCAATGCATCCACATAGCCGTCTATGTTTTTGAAATGATGATAGAATGCACCTTTGGTGATTTGTAATAATCCGCATAGATTATCTATCGTGATTCTTGCAAATCCTTCTTTTTCCAAAACTGTTAGTCCTGTCACGAACCATTGCTTTTTATCTACTTTCTTCATAATTTAAATACATACCATATAGTATGGTATGCAAATGTAATCACTTTATTAGAATAAACAATAGCTTGCCTGTCTCTTTTATTATCATTTCCTGTATTTAAGATACAACTATCTTTATAGCCATTTGATAGGATAGCCGAGCATACGCTTTAGTTCTTCCATTTCTGCACTATGCCACATTTCATGTTTGAAGCACCAAGATAATGCTTCATATTTATTATTAGCTACCGGATGTTTAAACGGAATAGGTTCTAATTGCTCAAATAATATATCATCATTTAATTGTGATAAATTATCTATGCATATTTCGTGGAGGGTATCAAACTGTTCTTTTAGCTCATATGTTGGGATCAAGTTTTTTTCTACTGACCTGTGTAGAGTTCCCATGCCATTAAAGATTTTCACATAATCAACGATGGGAATCAATTCTGTGATTTTAGTATTTCTTCCTGTGATACATGTGATAGCATGGAAGTTTTGACTAATCATTAAATGTCCAACTTGCCAAGCAAAATTTGAATCTGTGTTTTGAGGAATTGTGTACCATAAATCTTGTGGTATTTCGGAAATCAAACGATTTACAAAATTTCTCGATTCGATAATCTGTTCTCTTAAAAAATCAATTCTTTTCATTTTTATAAATTTATATACTTATTAGTAAGTAAGTTGTTGGGGCAAAAAAATATTAGATATTTAATAATCCCTCCTGTATTGACTTATACACATCATTTTTAATACTTTATTCATTTGCAAAGAAGATAGCAATGCGGAATGAACCATGAAAGCCTTTGTTCTAGGTGTTTCCGTAAATGAAAAAGCATTATTTTTTAAGCCATTATCTAATAAAGCTGTAAGCCATTTTAGAATTGTGTTTACCAATCCCTGTAACTCTTTCTGCATGTTTTCAGGTAAAGTGTCATAAGATGGCGAAAGTGAGCCAACTATACAAACCCAATGATTCTTGATAAAACTATCGTGCATATGAATATAATTGGAAAACTGTAATTTGTAATCCAAACTTTCCCATGTTTTAGTTAGCTCGTTGAAAGCATTTAGATTTCTTCTTATTATCTCTACTCCCAAATCTGACTTTGAAGGGAAATAATAATGAATAGCTGCATTCTTTATATTCAACGCTTTAGATATGTCTGCATAGCTAAAAGAATTGTAGCCAATAGAGCGAATTAACTCACTTCCTAATCTTATTATTTCATTTCTAGTATCATTCATGGCACAAATATATGCAATTTACTTAGTAGTAAGTATAAAATGGGCAATTTTAACATCTTGTATGTTCACAGTGTATAATTTCTATCTTCATTTATTCGGTCAGTTATAACCACTTCATACCACTTTCAGACAGTTTTGAAAACGGCTCTTGATTCTTCTTTCATTTGCTGGTGAAAATAGAATCAACACGTTTTATAAACCATTTAAATTTGAAAAGTATGGAAGTAGTAACCATCGAAAGAAGAACATTTTCGTATGTCTGCGAACGGTTCACAGAATTTGCCAAACGGATAGAAAGTTTGTGCAGCACTCATACCCCAAAAGTAGAAAACTGGCTGGATAGTCAGGAAGTGTGCCTGTTGTTGGGCTTTAGCAAACGAACGTTACAGTATTACCGGAGTAGTGGAAGATTGGCTTATTCTCAAATAGGCAGTAAGATTTATTATAAATCTGCTGATATTAAAAGAATTATTGCAGACAGTGAAACACAGAATCAATCACCCAAACAAATTACGCCTTATGAAAAGAACTAAAGAAGATTATCCGACCTTCAACCTGTTTTCCATTGTCGGCACATGGGAAAGCGTTAATCTGAATCCTACGGTTATCATCTACCGGAACGACAAAGATTATCTGCTTTCTATTATATATGTATCGGAAACTACCAAACAGGCTTCGCCCGCTACGTATGAGATACAAAAAGATGGTAGTCGGTATTTTATTGCCACTGTATCTAAACGGCTCTATATTGATTATGATCCGGCAAAAGATGTACTTAGCATTTCGTCTCTGGGTGACTATCTGCGTAACTAACTTATTAACCAACTAATCATATAACTGATTAGCTATCTAGCAATCTTGAAATCAATATTTCAATAAAACAATTTTTCAATCATGGAACTAATAAATAAAGATACACCGCAAGTCAAAGAATTTATTTTTTCGCTTGATTCAATGCTGAATGGTATTGAAGCTATAGTAAAGCACTACAAGCCCCACCTGAACGGAGAGCGTTTTCTTTCTAACCATGAAGTTTCCAAGAAATTGAATGTCAGTTTGCGAACTTTGCAAGAATGGCGAGATACGGGATTAATCTCCTTCATCCAGATAAAAGGCAAAATTATCTACCGCCAAAGTGATCTTGACAAACTGCTCCAAAAGCACTACTTTGAAAGTTGGAAAGAATAACCTACCACTCTCAAAAACATTGTTTTTCGGAATTTAATTTGAATCATTGACTTTTCCAGTGAAGTATTTAGTCTGTGCAAGTCTTTAGATGAAAATACGCTCGAACATAGTGAGAGGAAGATTTTCATCTAAACCGAAGGCTTGGACTTGAACAGGCTAAATGCGGAACTTACCTTTGTCAATGTTTCATATTGAGTTCTGAAAAACTTGCTTTAAAAGAAAATGAATTTTGAAAAGTAATTTATATATGGATATAGTAGCAATAGAAAGAGTTTCCTTCGATTTTTTTAGAAAGAAGCTGGAACAGATTATATCATTGGCAAATAATACTTCTTTATCTCCCTCTGATATGTGTATTGAGAAAGAATGGATAGAAGGCAAGACATTGGCAGTTTCGCTAAATATTTCTCTGCGAATATTACAGTCTTTACGGGAGAACGGCAAACTTTCTTTTTCGACTGTTGGCAAGAAAGTATATTATAAGGTTGCCGAAGTACAAAAATTATTGGATTCAGGTAGAATAAAAGTAACCATTAAAGAATAATTGCTTATGGATTTGTACACGAATGAGGATAGCCAAGAATTATTGCAATCGTTTGATAGGGCTTTACCTTATATAGAATATGCATTGAAGAATAATAAACCCATGTTTGAGGGTGAACGGTATCTAACAAGCGAAGAACTTTGTTCTATACTCAAAATTAGCCGTAGGACTTTACAGTATTATCGGGATGATGGTATTTTCCCTTTTATTCAACTTCCGGGTAAAGTGCTGTTTCGTGAATCGGATATTAGGAAGGTTTTGGAAGATAGGTTTCGTTCTGCCTATAATATAGAAGATTATTCTCTTTAGCTTTTAATATAATGAAGATAGATAAACGGCTACCGTCCGAATGGATTGGGTAGCCGTTTTCATCTTTAGGTGGTTTTAGGAGAGAAGTTTTCCCGTACATTCTGCATATCTCGGAGAATACTCTGATCTAATACTTTAGCGTATCGTTGTGTCATTTTCGTATTGGTATGCCCGAGCATCTTAGATACATTTTCCAATGAAACATTATTAGCTAACGTAACTACAGTCGAAAAAGTATGACGCCCTGTATGAGTGGTCAGGTTCTTCTTAATTCCGCAGAAATCAGCTATTTCCTTCAAATAACTGTTTGCCTTTTGATTGCATGGAACGGGTAATAATGTACCTTTCTTTTCGCAAAGCGGATAGCCCTTGTATTTATCCAATATAGCTAACGGAATATCCAAAAGTGGAATGTTACACATGATTTTTGTCTTTTGGCGAGCCTTTCTTATCCAGATGTTACCTTCATTATCTGTTACTAAATGTTCGGGTTTCAATTCCGATACATCAATGAACGCTAATCCAGTCCAACACTGGAATAAGAAAATATCACGTACCAATTCCAAACGTGGTACATTGAAAACTTTAGTTCGTAAAATTTCTAATTCTTCTTTGGTTAGAAACTCTTTGTGTACTTCTTGCTCATGGAAGTGGATATTCATAAACGGATTTTTATCTATCCAGTCATTTGCAAGAGCCATGTTTGTAATCTTCTTGACTACTTTCATGTAGCGGATAACGGTATTCTCTTGCAGATTCTTTTTTGATTTCAAGAAATGAATATAATCCTGAATAATGGCATTATTTATTTCTTTCATCGGAATATCCTTTAGATGGTACTGTTTTAGAAGCATTTCTTTAAAATACTTCAAGCATGTATCAAAACGGGAGATAGTGACCTTTGCATAATCCTTGCCGATCAGTTCCCTGCATTTGTTGTTATGTTCTTGAAATACCTCGAAGAACATCTTATGCTTTTCATCCAGCCCGAGAAAACGTCTTTTGATTTCCATCGGATTAATAAGTTTGTTTTCATCTTCCAAAGTCCGATGAATCTCATACAAGCGTAATTTTACCGATTCCAGATAACGGTTTACTTCTACTGATTTAGAATCTTTACCTGTACACCGTTCTTTGGCTTGTGACCAGAGTTCAGGCTTAACGGTTCGTTTTAGCTGCATTTCAGCTAATTGGCCTTGAATAGTTATCCGCAACATGATAGGTGTTTCACCTGATTTTACTGTTCTTGTTTTGCGGATGAAGAACAGCACGTTGAAAGTCTGTCGTTTCATACTCTAAAAATTAATGTTTAAAGTTACTGAATCGTGCAGAATAGCAAGAATCAAACGATAAGACAATCAACGACTTACGGTACAATTCGTGGACATTTTTTTCGAGACTAAAATTGTCCACGATTTAGCACTACGGAAGTGCGTTATTTTGCCGAAAATATGCGGATTAGGAGAAAAAGAAAATCCCTGAAATGTTTAATTTTCAGGGATTTACCAAATTTGAAGTCTTTTAAAAGTGGTGCCACCAGAACGGGATTCCTTTTGGTAACTGTCACATTAATAATATTTTATAGAGTATCAAAACAACCGCGCAAATGAATGAACATAGTGCTTTTTTCGGTGTTTTGCTTGGCAATACTGTTTCCGTTTCCAATACGATACAAAGATAAAGAAAAATATCTGATTATCAATGAAAAATTGTTTTTATGTATAGCAATCTTTTCCCTAACTGAGAAAACTGATCAATTAAATTAATAAAGGTATTTATTACTCATCGGTTGTCAATATTATACGAGTTAAACGTTAGAACAGTGGCAATATAGATTCTATATGGCTTCAAAAAACGAATAATTAACAGAACGGAGGTTGATATCAGACTTATAGAAGAACAGATGAGAGGCAGCAATATATAAATAAGGTTCGATGGTGACACCGTAGAGTATTGTAGCGATCTCACATATAGAATGATTTCCCAACCTTAAACGGAGCCAACTCAAAAAGGCTATTAAATGAGCGTCTAATTATCTTATATGTGAAATTACCAAATATTCGATATAATCGTTTGGTACATTGGAAGTAAATGCCTAAATTTGTATTCCATAAAAATGAAAATAACATGTTTATTTTCATTTTTGAGGCACGAATATGGAACAGAAGCAGGCTATCATATCAAAGATAAACCGAAGCAAGAAGGGTACTATCTTCTTGCCTGACAGTTTTATGCCTATTGACACACGTCATGCAGCAAATGTTTTAGCAGAACTAGCCAAAGCCGGGAAACTTGTGAGGGTGGCATTCGGTATTTACGTAAAACCTGTAATGTCGAGTTTCGGGCCGGTGATGCCGACGCCATATGAAATAGCTGAGGCTGTGGCCAAACGTGATGACGCCCAATTATTGCCTCATGGTACGACAGCCGAAAACTATCTCGGCTTCTCGACACAGGTGCCGATGAACATAATATATCTGACCTCCGGTACTTCGAGAAAACTAAAAATCGGGAATCGCACGATAACATTCAAACATCGTGTTCCAAGCACTTTCGCCTATAAAGGAAAAATTTTGCCGATTCTTGTATTGGCATTACAATCCATTGGGCAAGATAACATTACCGATAAGACACTCGATGTTGTGTACGGTGTGCTGAAAAAGAATCCGGAAGAAAATACATGGCAAGAAGATATTGCTCACGCACCAAACTGGATAAGGTTAATAATAATCAATATTAAAGCGAAGATATACGACCATGAGTAAATGGATTGACGCATCGGGTCCTGATCGACAGCAATCTGCACATATTGTTGCCGAGGAAAAGATGATAAGCGAAGGTGCAGTAGAAAAAGACTGGTGGGTAACCGCCGTTCTCAAAGCGTTATTTACGCTGTCTCCTGCTCCATATATGTTTTTCAAAGGCGGTACAAGTTTGAGCAAAGGCTGGAATTTAATTGACCGATTTTCAGAGGACATTGACATAGCCTTATATCGTGACTTCTACTTGGTCGAACTTGGTAAAGAGTGCGCAAAGGCTGCGACAAATAACCAAGTTAAGAATTTGCGCATCATTAACCGTGACTACATTATAGGAGAGTTCGTTGATGAACTGAAAACGAGACTTGACGAAGCTGGTCTTGAGTGTAAAGTATTACCGGTGACACATAAGGACGATGGCACACCTATCGACCATGACAGCGACCCGGTTGTGATAGAGGTACATTATATACCGAGACTTAAATCCGACCTGTATGTGCGTCCGATAATAAAAATCGAAGTTAGCTGCCTCTCGATGAAAGAACCTTATGAAGTTAAGCGCATAACTTCTCTTGTCGGTGATAAATTTCCTCAAATCGATAACGAGACAGCGGCCGATATACCGACGATTAGCCCGACCCGTACATTTCTCGAAAAAGCATTCCTGCTCAACGAGGAGTATCAACGTAAGAACCCACGTACCGAACGTATGAGCCGTCACCTCTACGACTTGGAACGACTGATGAATACCCCCTTCGCCACAGTAGCTCTTGCCGATATGTTACTCTATCAGGAAATTATAGCGCACCGTTGCCGCTTCTACCATGTAGGAGGTGTGAACTACAATCTCAATCTCCCTACGACAATCGCTTTCTGCCCCACTGGAGAAATCCGCGACAAAATGCGTACCGACTACGAAGCAATGAAAGCCTCTATGATTTACGGAGACAAACTCACATTTGATGCCCTTGTTTCCCGTATCGAGGAATTGCAATCCCGCTTCCGGATGATAGGACTTGGTAAACTTTAATATCTGCTGTAATTAGTAATCTTCGGAAAGGATATAGCCTCATTTCCGGGGCAGCCCGCCCAGTCGGTTTGGGAGGTAACCGAAAACAAAATACATGGTAACGGAGTTATGGGTATGGTCTATTCAAAAAAGTAACAGGATGATATGCTACCCCCTTACCTTTTAATTATAAAGTCTTTATATATGGCATAGGAAGATATTTGTTGCGGTCATACTATACTTTTGTGACTGATTTTTAATATAATATTTAGTATGACAAGCATGAATTTAGTGTTGCGTCCTTCCACAAAGGAAGCCACCATCCAGGAAGCCTATCCCTGCGTGTAATTCACAATCGTCAGGTAAAGACCGTAACCCTTCCGGGCTGCCGTCTTTATCCTGAAGAATGGAACAAGGAAACGCAGGAAGTGATTTACCCCGACAACAATCCCCGCCGCCTGGCCGCATTGGAACTGTTGGCGCGGCGTGTGAACGATGAAGTGGAGTTACTGAATACCCACTTGCAAACGCTGGAAAAGCAAGGGCGGTATAGCGTGGAGGATTTAGTAAGACTCTACCGCCAGCGAAAAGACAACAGTACGCTTTCGGGTTACTGTGATACGCTCGCGTCTGAACTCAAACGGCTGGGGCAGGGCCGCACCGCCAACGCATACCGTACCGTAACACGCGGACTTATCAAATTTAATAAAGGGCAGGATATTCCCTTGCGGGAGATCAACGCCCGTTTGATAAAGGAATTTGAGATATACTTGAAAACGTGCTGTATGCCCAATACGATTTCGTATTATATGCGGAACCTGCGGGCGATTTACAACAAGGCGGTTGCCGAGAAGATCATACGCGGCCGGGACGAGAAACCGTTTGCCGGGGTATATACCGGTGTAACCAAAACCATGAAACGTGCATTGAGGCTGGAAGAAGTACAAAAGCTGCTCTCTCTGGATTTGAACGGCCTTGTCAAAGAGCAGGAGCCGGATAACGCAAAGCGCATCGAACTGGAAAAACTCTACACCGCGCAACGTTATTTCGCCTTCTGTTTCAACGCTCGCGGTATGTGCTTCATCGACCTGGCCTATTTGCAGAAAAGTAATATCCGAAGCGGGGTTATCAAGTATGTACGTAAAAAGACCGGTCAGCAAATGGAGGTGAAGGTCAATAACGAAATGAAAGCGATCATTGACAGCTTTTCAAAGGAAACCGCCGGAATACCTTTTTTATTCCCCATAATACGGGATATGGGAAAAGATTACAGGCCGCAATACGAGAACGGATTGCGTATTCAAAACCTGCGGTTGAAGAAACTGGCTGTCATGGCTGACATTCCCCGGCAGCTAAGTACGCACTGGGCCAGACATTCCTGGGCAAATATGGGTAAGCAGCAGGATTTACCTTTGCGGGTAATCAGTGAGTGCCTGGGACATAAATCGGAGAAAACGACGTTAATCTATCTGGATCAGTTGGATAACTCCCTGCTGGATTCAGCTAATGACAAGATAACATCCGCCGTTTACGGGTAAGTCCTTTTTAGTGCCGCGGCACGAACAAAGGATAACTGTTTTATCATTCCAAACTTCCACTAAAGCCTGTCGCTATACGGGCAGGCTAAGGATGTCATGTGCCTATACTTATAGAGAAACCGATAATTTACACATGAGTGTTAAAACGGGAAACAATTAGTCCGAACTTTGAGATTTTAGTACCTTTGTATTGTAGTTATGGTATCGTGTCGTTACCGACACTTTAGAAGTGTGGGAATACCTTATACCCTCTACTCGTGCTTTGTCAGCATAATGGGTGCAAAAATAGGCACTATTTCCTTACCGCTACCTGACTTTTTTTCACTTTCTCCTTACCTTTTTTCCCTTACTCCGCATCTTCCCGTAATTCGGTAGGCGTTTTTCCGAGTTCTTTTTTACAAAAGCGAATGAATACCGTGTCCGAATTAAAACCGTTTTCCATCGCTATTTGCTTGAATGATTTTTTTGTCGAAGTGATCTCTTTATGTACCGCCTGCGCTTTACGTTCTATCATCCAACGATTAGGTAGTTCTCCAAATATTTTCACAAATCGCTTTGTGAATTGTTTGCGGGTCAAGTTCATGGACTCGGCCAGCTTATCAATAGAATGATAGAGCCGCCAGTTCAGCCGGACATATTCGGAAAAAGCCGTGTCTCCGGAGAGTATCGTATTGAAAAAGCATGATAATGCTTCCTTTGTGTAGTAAACACGGAAAAGGGCAAATAATTCCTTGACTTTCAAATCAAACCAACAACGGCACTTTAGTCCGTCCGTTATGCAGTCGATAACCCCGTCCAGGAAATACCATACCCGCGAATTGATTTCCAAAATCCCGGCAGGTACGGTCTGTGGCAGTGTATCAAAATCTTCCGGGGATATGAATTTATTGTTTCCGTACAGTTTTTCAATGGAATAATTTTCACAAAATTGGATCGGCTTGTGCACTCTGAAAATCACAACCATGCACTCTGTCAAAGCCTCATAGGAATAATTGCCTCCAACGGGAAGAAATAAAATCTCTCCCTTTACAGCCTCGTATGTCCGAATTTCCAGGAAATAGAATCTCATCCGTCCTTCAATCATGCAAACGATCTCATTATTGGCAACTGACAATTTTTTCTTTTCTCCTATTACCATTTTTGCCACCTCAATAACCGGCCTTTCCCCTTGTTCGTAGTAAGGGCAAGCCAAATGTTCCGCTTTATATAAAATATCCATAACTATGTGATTATTAGATTGTTTTACTAATGTTTTACAAATTAAGAAACCGAATCTACATCAAAGACTTACCATTAACCCGGTAATTGGTAACCCTTACGGGTTATCGTCTCTGCTATTTATGGCCGGAATCCAAACGCCATGTTTTACTAATATTTAACAAGCCCTTGCTTTATTAAAACTAAAAGCTATGTAAGCGATTGATATTTAAGGCGTATTATTTTCTCTAAAATTGTTACCCACACTTCTAAAGTGTCGGTAACGATTATTCATTCAAGAGATTAAACAAAGTACAAATATTTAATGGTGAATTACAGATTGTATTTAAGGCAATGGGTATTTCTTACCCTTGTTTTTCTATTGGTGATACAGAAAGTGCACGGACAGGAGAAAATTGTCAGTCCGCCCCCTGCGGTCGGCATAAAGACAAACCTGCTGTACGATGCGACAAGTACGCTGAACTTGGGCGTTGAGTTTCGCACGGGCAGGCGTACTTCGTTCGATATGTCGGCTAACTGGAATCCGTTCAGTTTTTCCGATAACCGCAAGTGGAAGCACTTACTGATCCAGCCGGAGTTTCGTTACTGGACGAAAGAAACCTTTTCCGGCCACTTCCTCGGCCTCCACGCGCACTATGCCTACTATAACATAGGCGGCCTTCCAAATTCCATTTTTTCCGACTATATGGCGACACACCGCTTCCAGGGCTGGCTTGCCGGAGCGGGGCTTTCATACGGCTATCGTTGGAACTTTACCCGTAATTGGGGAATGGAGGCCACTTTAGGGGTTGGCTACGCTTATCTGAATTATAGTAAATACGAGTGTGTAACCTGCGGCAAGAAGCTGGGAGACGCGACCCGGCATTATTTTGGCCCTACCAAAGCGGGCATAACCCTTATCTATACTTTTGGAGGGAAGAAAAAGGCCACTGTAAGTCCTGCCCCGCTGAATATACCGGAGGTTGTTTCTGAAACAACGACACCGGTTATACCTGTGGAAGAAACAGAACCGAAGGTAGTACCTATCCTGCCGGAGAAATCAGAAATCGAAATCCTGTCCGAGAAATACCCGTTCGTACTTCCGGCCTCGGAATTTGACCCGGCAAATCCCATACGGTATTATAATGACGAGCGAGATAATGTACTTACGGTCTATTATCCCGTCAATAAGAGCGTAATCGAAAGCTATTTTGCCGGAAATGCCGCTACACTGGCTGCGTTACTTGATGCCGTAAGAAGCATAGTTAATAGTAAAGAAACCAAGATCTGCCGTATTGTGATTGCCGGTTTTGCCTCACCGGAAGGCTCTGCGAGTGTAAACGAACAACTTGCCTGAGAAAGGGCCGCGGCCGTCCGGGATTATATACTGGCAAACACCCCGGTAAGCAAGGAAACGATACTCTTGCATAACGGCTCGGCAGACTGGCAGGGATTACGACGGCTTGTTGCCGCTGACAGTAATGTTCCCTCACAGCGTGAAGTGCTGGAGATAATCGACACCCGCCCGATATGGGACAGTCGGACGCAAACGGGACGGCAAACCCTGCTACACCAATTAAATGGTGGTCGTAGTTGGGAATATATGAAAACGAATCTTTTCCCCAAACTGCGTAACGGAACGTTCATCCGGGTTTACTGGAGCTCAACAGACAGATAGAAACAATGAATAATAAATAAGTGATTGGTAACAAGTTAAAAACAATTTTTACAATTAAATTTTTAAACGATGAAAGTAAAATTCAAGTATGCGATTATGGCTGTCGCTGCCCTCACGCTGGGCTTAACAAGCTGTTCTAATAACGATGAGGTAACGGGTGGAGAAACCGACAACGGTACGGAAACTTACATGAAGGTTTCCATTAACTTCCCAAGTACGAATGCACCGCAGACACGTGCAACAACGGAGGATGTGAACGCAACGGATGCTGAGGCGGCCGTAAAAGGAGTGGATGTATATATCTATACTTCCAGTGGTGCGTATTTGTCACATACAAATCTTGGTGCAAGTGATTTCCAGCAGGGTGCGGCTACTGCTAACGGTGATTTATACGAAGCTCAAAAGAAGATTCCAACCACAACGGGCCCTAAATCCATATTGGTGGGTATTAACCTCCCCTCTGCGATAGCAACAGGATTGGAAAATCAAACTTTAAGCAAGGTGTTGACGACAGCCCAGACACTTACCCGTGCTCAACTGACGAATTTAACAAACGGTATTCCGATGTTCTCAACTGCTGTGGTAGATGCTAATTTCGTTGCTGACGAAACTGATTCGCGCAACACCATTATCGCAACCGTACAGCGTATGGTGGCAAAGGTAACAGTAGAAAAATCGTCCGGTATGAAACAAGATGGTGTTGAAGGAGAACTTGGCACATTGGAGTTTGCCATTAACAACTTCAACGAAAGATCCTACCTGGTACAAAAAGCTTCCCCAAATTTTGAAGATCCTAACTGGGCTTCGGGTAGCTACCTGTCCTCTGAATTTTCGGATGCAGCCACAACTGCGGATTGGAAAACTGTTGTAACACCTGTTGCTGACGTGAAAGACCTCGATGCTCACTATGCCGCTGAAAACACTTCGGAGGATAAAACGATGGGTGAAATTACCCGTGTTACGGTACGTGCGACCTTTATGCCGAATGTGATTACGGTATATGCCAATGGCACACACGATGGAAGCTATAAAACTGTAGACCGAGTGAGTGATTTAAGCATAATTTCTCCAGAAACATTCTATACCGTTACAGCCAGTGCCACTTCGGGTACGGCTTATTTCTACGATTCCACTGTAGCTGACGCTTACGCTAACGATAATCATGCAACGAAAGTAACTTATACCAATGGCTTGTGCTACTGGAATATGTACCTCAACAAAGAAACCGGGAAAAAAGGTGCCCAGTGGGATGTTGTACGCAACGAATTTTTCCGCTGTCAGATTACCCGCATCGTTGCTCCGGGTAACGCAACGCCCGATGTGAAAGATCCTACTCAAAAGCCGGATGCAGAAACCAATATCACTACGAATATTGATATTATGGATTGGAACACTCCGATTCTTTCTAATTATGAGCTGGAACCCTAAAGGTCTGACATATCAAAGTAAATAAAGAAAAGCCGGGTGGAAAACAGGCCGTACCCTCTTTCCGTCCGGTTCCTTTTAAGCAATCACAGAAAAAATGTAAGTAAATAAAAATGAATCAAAGAAAGCTATATAACATAACTGCCGTACTTGTGATTATAAGTACCCTGCTTGCCTTTTCCTCCTGCATCAAAGAGGATTTGTCGGAGTGTCCGCCCCAAAGCGCATCTGTAAAAGTACGCTTTGCGATTAATACGGAGGACGACGAAACGGGGCTGTCCAATGCCGGGGTTATGGAAAAAGCTACCCTGTATATTTTTGACCGAAACAACCGGTTTGTAGCCATGTCCTCCCGTAATGATATTGTGGTAGGTCGGGAATATGAACTGGATATTGACCTTGCTCCCGACACCTATAATTTCGTGGTGTGGGTGGGAGAAAAAGCACCCTATTACACTCTGCCCGCTTTCGCAGACTTTCCGGTAGTTAAACCCGACAAGAAAGAAAGCACAATGAATTTGGATATACCCGCTAACCGGATAGTGGATTTCACACTTCCCCGGTTACTCTTTTCAAAGGTGGATAACAAAGAGATTACCGGTAACGACCAGATAATCGACTTCAACTTAATACAGAATACCAACACGCTTATATTCACAGTAAACGGGTTGGAACGGACGGATAACACCTATTCGTTCAGCATAGCCGACGATAACGGCTCCTACGACTTTGACAATAATTACGCTTCATGTAAAGCGTTCCAATATACTACCGGGGCACTGTTCCCGGCAAACTCTGATGTGCTGGATGGCACGATGACCGTTCTTCGGCTTGGCAGTAACCGCAATCCGCAGTTTACCCTTGTCAATAAAACGACCGGGGAAACACTGTATCCCAGTTATGCCGGTCAACAAACAGATCTCATACAGCTAATCTTAAAGGCGTATGAAGGCAAGACCGTCAATTTTGACCGCCGCCATACTTTCCATATCACGCTCGACTTCGACACGAACATGGAAGCTACCGTTACAGTGGACGGCTGGAATGTAAATGATTCTGGTAATGAACTGTACCCCGATTATTAAAAGATGAAATAAAAAAATATATAGAATGAAAAGACGAATAGAAAGAATAACGACTGTTTTTTCCGGCCCTTTCAGTAAAAAGCGGAACGGACTGCGTAAATCCATATCTTTATTGCTGCTGGGTATGATGGGGTTAGCTGCCTCCTGCATATCCGAAGAAGAAATCTATCCTTCGGAATCCGGTGGTAGCCAAACGGATAGGGAAGTGAACTTTTTAATTGCCGTTCCCTATGCCGCACCTACCGGAACGCAAACCGGGACACAAAGCCGTGCGATAGAGACAGACCAAGAAAATGCAATCGATAATATTTATGTGCTGGCGTTCAAGGTGGAATATGAACAAAACGGTACAATCAAGAGCGAAACCTACGATTATTCGGCAATCGGCATAAAATCAGCAGCGAATACCGAAGGAACTTCTTCGCAGAGTTTTACTGTCAAAGTAAAAGTAAAGGACTATGACCAACGTTTCGTAGTCATTACCAATGCCGAAGATGCGGTAACCGCTCTTACGGGCGACCCTAACACATGGACTGGTAAAGATAAGGCAGATATGCTGGCCAATCTGAAAGTATCATTAGAAACATCGGAAGATCGCTGGAAAGTAATCAGCGCATCCAATTATACCGCTTTCCCGATGTGGGGGGAAAGCGGTGCGGAAAAGATAACGGGAAGCACCAATAGTCTTTCAATGGCTATCCCCATGCTCCGTATGATTGCCAAGATAAACGTTCAGTTGGATGAAACGGTATCGGGACTTACGAATAAATTCAAGATGAAAAGCGTACACCTCTACAATACGAATACAAGCGGTCATGTAGTACCGTCGATAGCGGCAGTAAAAGAAGAAATTCGTAATACCAGCCAACGTTATTTATTTGTTGAAGAGCCAACCGTTCCTTCCGATGCAGTTCTTTCGAAAGAGCCGATTGAATACACCGATTTCACTGCGCCCGGAACACCGGATGTTGCCATGAAAGGGGCTATCTATACATTTGAGACCAAGGCTCCGTCAAACGAAGATCGGATGAAGCAACTTGCCTTGTGATCGGCGGGCTGTACGGTGATGATACCAACGAGACCTATTACCGGGTAGACTTCTTTGAAAGCGACGGAAAGACCTTGCGGGATATTCTTCGTAATTATCAGTACGTGGTTAATATCACCGATGTAAAGGGGCGCGGACACGAATCGGTGGACGTAGCCTATAAAAGTAAGTCGGTTAATATGGTTGCTGAAACTCTATACTGGAATGAAGCTGGATTAGGTAACAATGTTTTTGACGGTCAGAATATACTAAGTGTAAGTCAGGACAGCTATTTCTTTTCCCGTGATGCAAAAACATCCAAAGAGGAAGATAACGTACTGAACATTATGACAGATTATAAGACTACCGCAACAGCAGGCAAGTCGGGCTGGTATGTAGAAAAGATTGTAGACGCAACGGATGGGACTACCAAGGTCGGTTGGGTCGACCTTTCTCCGGATCAGGGCGTGGCAGACAATCCAGCGGAAGTTTTCCTAACGGTTGAAGAAAATAAGACCACTACGGAGCGTAGTGCGATTATCTGGATTGCAGCCGGAAGACTCCGCTATCCGGTGAAGGTAACGCAATCGCTTACCCCGGCGCTGGGTATTCAGCTATTGGATGGCGACGGAAGCAGCAAGATGCCGATAACGGAACTCGTCTTTGCTTCGGCGGCGGGTACGGCCCCTGCTTCGCAGAACTTTACGGTCAACTGGCAGCCTAAAGCCGCCGATTTGACCGTTACCAACGCTGCGGTGGGCGCTGCCGCTTTCCCGTCGGGCGTGGGCGAACCGGGCGGCAATGTTACGGGCGGTAACGGCGGCACGGGCACGATAACCTACACGGTGGCTCCTGCGGCGTTTACGGATGCCGAGTTAGACGAAAAACAGGGCGGCAACCCGTTCCTGGAGAAAGTATCTAAACTGGATTTTACGACCACAAACGGCGTTTCGTATGCTTCGGCCAGCCTGTTCCTGCGGCAGATCAATTACAATTTGTTGTCAGACGTGAACAACGGCGGCTACTTACTGGACGGCCAACAGAAAACCCTTAACGTCCGGGCAAATTTCGGCTGGACGATAACGGCGGTATCAGACCCGGACGATATTCTGCAAAATAACGGACGAGGTATTATCGGTCAGACGGGAGGTAATAATACCACGACGGGCAATACGGTTTCCTTCGACATGATGGCGGAAGATAGCAGTGTTCCGAAATCGGGTAAAATCGCCACGATAACCTTTACCAACACTTCGGACGGTTCAACGTATGATGTAAAGATTACGGCTGTGGATGCACTATATGTAGGGCGGTTTGGTGGAAAATTAGCACCAGATGCTAACGGAGTATGGCAGTTCGAGCGGAAGTTGTATGTGCAGTCTACTGATGAAACGGCAATCGCATGGTCTACAAATCAGACAGCAACCAATGTAACCGATCCCGTTGATGGAAAAGGTAATACATATAAATTAAGGTCAACGACCTATCGTGCCGCTAATGCC
Source organism: Parabacteroides sp. AF48-14 (assembly GCF_003477465.1). Taxonomy (NCBI): domain Bacteria; kingdom Pseudomonadati; phylum Bacteroidota; class Bacteroidia; order Bacteroidales; family Tannerellaceae; genus Parabacteroides; species Parabacteroides sp. AF48-14. The sequence goes on along the minus strand of NZ_QUDI01000045.1, from coordinate 23,610 downwards.
TGTTTCAGTAAAAATGATAATGCCAACACTATAACGGGAGTGGAGAGTGATAATTTTAAATGGTATTTGCCAGCCCAAAAACAGCTTCTTGCGGTTTATGTAATCCACCCCAGTTTCGATAGTAACTATCAGTTCACATCATCTTACTATTGGAGTTCGACAGAGCAGTCTACTGCGGGCGCGTACCCTATTTCATTCATAAGTGGACCAAGGCCAAGTTATTACGTCAACAAGGGGCAAGGCTACCGAGTGCGGTGCGTCAGAGAAATTTCCGATTAAAGGGTATTATGTAACATCATAAAGATATAACGTAAATGAAACAGATTTTATTAATGGTATTGTTTGTCGGGCTGATGTCTCCGGCGGGGTTATATGCCCAAAAAGTATATAAGGACGCAAGTGACCGAGTAATTCTCGAACTTACGATAGCTGCCGGGATGCCAAGAGGGGCAATAACTAACACAGCTAAACAATGGACTTCCGATCCAAGCAATAACAACGGTCCAATAGCGGAAAACACTGAAACTGGCTCTATCAATGCTACAGTTTTTCAAAAGTTAGAAATTGCGCCTAATGATATGAATACGACAGGGGGAATGGATAATACGGGTAATATGGTTATGAATTGGGCTTCGGGGTTCAATGGGTGTAAAGAATCGACCTATGACGGAGGAAGATGGCGGCTACCGACCCAGCGAGAATTGCAGCTTATGTATATTTTCTTACCCGCATTGCAAAGCATCTTCAATACACTACCGACACAAGGAACTCTGTTTGGCAGTGGCACCCGCTATTGGAGTGCGACTGAGTGCGATGCAACAACATCATGGGTCGTACTGTACCAAGGCAATGCTATTACCAATACAAAGACATCCAACTACAACGTCCGTTGTGTCCGCGAAGTAACCGATTAAAGCCGGAAACCATAAAATGACAATTCTAAAACAACATATCTATCCGGGCATCCGAGCCTCCCGCCTTCTGGTGGGAGCACTTGCTCTGTCGTTGTGCCTGTTGCTTTGGGGATGTGAAAAGGCGGACTATGAGCAGGAACGGGTGGCCGTGCGGACGGTACTGTTTTACCTGGGCGGCGACAATAACCTGTCGCCGGAGGTAAACGCGCGGATAAAAGCCGTTCCGCTATCGCCTTTGTGCCGTGTCCTCATCTATACCGATACGAAAGACGAACCGCCCATGCTCGCGGAGGTGGTGGCCTCTCCAGGCGGCAATACGCTGGACGTAGTAAGGCAATACAGCGAAAGCAATTCTGCGGACGCGGAGGTTTTCGCCTCCGTCCTGCGGGAAGTCCTGGAGTTTTCCCCGACGCCCTCCTACGGGCTGGTGCTGTTCTCCCACGCTACGGGCTGGCTGCCGCAGGGTGCGTATGAAAACCCAGCCGGGAACTTTGCCCGCACCGCCACGGATGCCACCCGCTCCGTCGTTAAAGACGGCACGGCGGAAATGGAAATCCCCGCCCTGGCCGCCGCGATCCCCGACGGGATGTTTGACTTTGTGATCTTCGAGGCTTGCTATATGGCAGGCGTCGAGGTGGCCTATGAGCTCAAAGACAAGGCGCGGTATATCGTCGCGTCCTCGGCGGAGATCGTTTCGCCGGGATTCTCCCGGTGTTACTCCGATGCGCTGCCGTATCTCAACCGGGAACAGACAGACCTTCGGGGATTCTGCCGGACGGTGGAGGCGGATTATGCCACCCGCCCGGACGATTACGCTTCGCTCACTTTGAGTTTGATCGACACGAAAGAACTGGATGCCCTGGCCGCTGCCGTGCGGGAAATAGGTTTACCCGCTATGGACGGAACGGCAGGCATACAGGCCTTTGACCGGGGCGGCGGCAGGCTTTTCTTCGACCTGGAGAATAGCTATTGTGGGGAGATAGCGGGGCTGGATGCCGCCACCCTGGAAATGGCACTCGGAAGGTGCGTCGTATGGAAAACGGCAACCGCGGCTTTTATGCCGACCTACGGCGGTTTTGAGATCGCGGCGCACTGTGGATTGACAACCTCCATACCGCAGGAGCGGTACGTGGGGCTGAATGAAGTGTATAAAACCCTGGCCTGGTATAAGGCCGTAACAACAAAATGAAAGGAAAAAGAAACATACTAACCCGCTATAAATGGGACGTGATCGGCGTCTGGTCAGCCCTGTTGGTCGGATGCTTCGGCGTCCTCCTTTTCACAGGATCGCTGGTTCTTTTGGGTTGCCGCCGCTTGGCGGTCAGGCAACCCGAAGAACCGCAGGCCGTGGTAACGAAACCCGTAAAGCCGTTTACGCTCCCCGCTATTCCCATAACCCTGACCGATCCCGCCACCCGTGCGGATTACCTGGTCGCTCATTATTGGGATAGCCTGGATTTCGCAGATACGACAAGGCTCACCGACGAGCAGATAGAACAGGCATTTGCGGACTACCTGGATGTATTGGCCTATGCGTCCCCGGACGCCGCCAACACCTCGATAGGCCGGACACTCGACAAGGCCCGCCCCGTGCAGGCCGCTTTCGGCTGGTTTACGGAAATGTATGAAAAGTACCTTTACGACCCCAATTCCCCCATGCAGAACGAGGAACGCTATCGGGTGGTGCTGGAGCATATTATAGCGGATCAGCAGATAGAAGATATTTACAAGGTACGTCCGGCGTTCCAACTGGAGCAGGAAAACAAGAACCGCCCCGGCAACGTGGCCTCGGATTTCACCTACACCCTTGCCAACGGCAAAAAAGGAACACTCCACGGGATAAAAGCCGATTATACGCTTTTATTCTTCTATGACCCGGAGTGTCCGGACTGTCGGCATACACGGGAATTTTTGCAGCAATCGGAGCAAGTCACCAATTTGGTAAATAGCGGAAAGCTAAAGATTCTTGCCCTATATCCCGACGAGGATATAGAAACATGGAAAGCCTACCGGTCCGCTATCCCTCCCACATGGTTGAACGCCTGCGACGGTACGGCGGCGAAGAAAATAAAAAGTAAACTGTACGCTATCCGTGCAATCCCTTCCCTGTATCTGCTTGACAAGAATAAACGGGTGTTGCTTCGGGACGCGGTAATAGAACAAATCATACCGGTATTAACAGCCGGAATATAATTTATAATTTATGAATAAAGGCATAGTAACATTTTCAGTATTGGCATTCCTACTTTGCTCCTGCACAGACAAAGAAGCGGAGGAACGCTTACCCGTGGTGGTAAATGTGTTCCTGAGAGCTACGGAACAGTACGATACCCGAACATCGGAGATACTTCTGTTCGACGCTGACGGCTATTTTGAGAGCCGCTATACCGACCAAATAACCGGCAACGGTATTAGGTTGAATACCGAAAGCGGAACGCACTATATCCTTGTTTTCATAAACACGGAGGATTATACCATCACCCCGCAGGTCTTTAAGCCGGGGCAAACGCATTACCGTGAGGTAACGGCCACCGCCCGGGCAGGTGACAATCCCTACCTGTGGGTTGGAAACTGTACGCGGCTATTGAAAGCCGGATCGTCCGATATTGAGATTATGCTGGAAAAAGCATCTTCCGTTATCGGCCTTACCGTCAACGGATGGACGCATAGGGAAACAGAGGCGGACATTTAGCGAAGCCAAAAAAATAAACGGGGTTATCCCTCTTAAGAAAAGACAGTATGAATATATTAAAAGAGAAAATTGCATATAACGGTTCGGGAGGAATAACAAGGATGTTATTGGAACGACTGAACGGATTTGATGCGGATCAAGATAACGATATGGTCTGCCGCGAGCAACTAAAGGGCCGGGTGGAATACATAGGCAGCAGCAACCACCACCGCCTGTTCTTTCTGTTGGAAGGCAAGATATACCTCAAAGGTGCGTTCTTGGGAAGAATCCTGCTTGACAAGCGGGAATTTATACTGCTTCCCCCGCATTGTGAGATAAGTTGCGCGACACTGCTGTCCTCGAATTATGTCATATTGGGCTGTACCGGCCTTCAAACAGGCGGTAACGTGTCGTTCATGGAAGCATTAAGAAATATCCCTTTCCGGGAGAAACCGCAAAACACCTCCCTTCCGATACGTGAGAAGCTGGGAAGGGTATTAAAAAGTTTTTTCGCCTATTTGACGGATGACAGTCATTACCCCGCCGTCTATGACGCGGTATTGATGCTTATGCGGTCATTTTATACGGCCGGGGAACTGGCTACGCTCTTTTTTCCGCTCCTGCATGAGAACGAAACGGTGGGAGAAATATAAAACAAATTAATGATGGAGATATATTATAAAAGCATTTCAGTAACTGACATCCTAACATCCGTAAGAAGTAATTTATGAACGGCTTTTTGCAGGAATTGATGAAAGAAACGTCGGCGAAGGTACGACAAATTGAGGCGACCGAGAAGGACACCCTGAAACGTTCCTTTGCCACGGCCCTCGCGTTGGCGGATGCCAATTCGAGGCTGAAAACCTTTATAATGGATTATGAGTTTTCCAGCGAGGAAGAAGAAATCTATTTCTTCAAGCAGACCAAGCCGCAACTTGTGTCGCAACTGATCTATCATTGCCAGGTGTACAACATCGAAATGAACCGTCCGCATGGCGGCATGGACATTCAGCGGGAATACCTGAACAAGGAGCTGGAGAACCTGCAGGATTATATCGACCGCCGTCCGGAGTTTTACAGTTACTACCGCCTGGGATCGACGCATAACGACGTCTGCTATTTTACGCGGGGCAAGTTCCGGATCGGGTTGCAATACCTGGAGCCTACCCTTAGCGAGCGTGAGCCGAGATATTCCACCAACTGCGATTACAAGCTGGCGAAGATACTGGCGAACGAGCGGCTGGAAATCCTGCTGAAATCCCAACTGGACGAACTGGAACATCCCGACGAGAAGCCGCAGCTGCTCTGGAATACAAAGAAGAAATACCTCATTGTGCTTTTATACGCCCTGGATTCATTTCGTGCCTTCGGCAAGATACCCCTTTCCCGGGTAGTCAAGGCGATGGAGCACTTGCTGGGCCTCGACCTGGGAAATTATACCAGCGTCTTTTCCGAGATAAAAGACCTGGATAATGTAACGGAGATTTTCGATTTGTTGAAAGACGCGCTTTTGCTCCGGATAGAACGGAGCCATACGAAAAGAAGGAGATAACGATACCGCGTAAGTGGTAACGGTAAGAATATAAACGAATAATGCCTGTGATGTAATAAATGGTAAAAATGAACTGTCGGCGTCCGATCTTGCGAAGCTATCCGCCTGCGGATGCCGGAAACTGAATATACGCTGTATTCTTTTTATCGGGGAAACTGACAATTAAACGGATAAACGAGGAAAACATGGCGCGATATTCATGCTTAATTTGGCGTGGAGTTGCGTTGTTCTCGTTTAAGGTATTTGTCAGTACCTCCCGATTCGGCGGCGTAATTTCCACGCCTCTTTTACATCGTCGGGAAAAACTGACAGAAAAATGGATAAAACAGGTAAAATTAAGACCTTTTCCTTCGTATCGTTGGACGGGTATGCGGCAAAGATGGGCGGAAGTATCGACTGGCTTACCGGCTATCCCCGGCCTTCCTCGGACAGGGACTACGGTTTCGGCGGATTTGCCGAGACGGTAGGTTGTGCCGTCTTAAACGGGATTTACTATGCAATGCTCCAGGCCACCGATATTTGGCCGCCACGAGGAATACGGACGAAAGTGCTGTTGCCGGATCACTCCGTATTGACACCGGGGCGAATGCCCGATTTTGTGCTTTTAAGGCCGGAGAGCGGTTTCGGGTATGTGGAGGCTGTCGAGGCGATCCGGCGTGAAACCTCCGGGGATATATGGCTGGCCGGTGACCGGGAACTGTTATCCCAGTTTATGGAACGCGGGCTGATAGACGAGATAACGGTAAACGTAGTACCCGTTATACTCGGAAACGGATATACGCTTTTCAGCCGTAACCGGATGGAACAGTATTGGGATATGGCCTGTTTTCAATGTTTCGATAACGGCGTGATGCAGATGCGTTATGTCCCCCGGACTTAGCCGGTAAGCACCCCTCTTTATATTTAACCGAGACCGGATTTAATAGAATATACATTTAATCCCTCCGGGCCTCGTTAGAAACCCGGAAATATTTACTCATAATTACAGGTTTGCAGTGTTCCTTCTCCGCCGTGCGACGAGCATATGCGGAAAAATACACTTCCCGGCATATAGACGGACTATGGACTCGTTAAAAAGAATCCGGGACACAACAACAGGCTTGTAAAGCGTGTTATTATTATCCGCATTTTACTCCCGTGAAGGATAAAAATGCGGACGGTAATATTTTTTTGAGTGCCCGACGGGGATTTGCTGTTTTTCGTCCGTAAGGAAAAACAGCCCGCTATCCCCTGAAAATAGAAGGCTTTCGCCACCTCCGGCAAAAATGATAACTGTGTCTTTCCTGTGTATTTTACTGCAAATTTCCACAAAAACCTCTTTCAGAATCCCCTCCCGGAGCCGTTCCCGGACGTGTTGATAAAAAAGTGATATGTGCCACAGTTTAAGGTAATTATAAACTTCCGACCTTTGCGAAATCAAAAACGAATCAGATATGAAACGAATCACCATTGACAGTGATGCCTATAAGTCACTTGCAGAAAAGATCGAGCGGATTTATAATTATATCGAGCGGCAGACCGAGAAGCGGGCCGTGCCGTCCGATCCCTCGACAGTATGGATAGATAACGCGAAGGCGGCCGAATTACTGGAGGTCAGTACCTGTACCCTCCAACGCCTGCGTTCTGCCGGGGAAGTAACCTATTCAATCCGGGGCGGCCGGGTACGCTACCGCCTTTCGGAGATCGAGCGGCTTATCGCTGGCCGTGTCTTTCCCCGTAGGGAAAAGAGTGACAACCTCTAAATAATCGTGCGATATGGGAGAGAATGAATTAACGACGTGGTTACAGGAATGGTTTGAACGTTTCATAGGACGGTTTGACCGGCTGGACACCAATTTGGAAAATATGTCGGGCAGGTATCATTTTTTAGGCGGCGAACGCTTTCTGGACAATCAGGAAGTGTGCCAGTTGCTCCATGTGAGTAAACGTACCTTGCAGCGTTACCGGTCATCGGGCGAATTGCCCTATCAGACCATCTACCATAAAACCTATTACCGCGAGAGTGACGTGGAGGCTTTCATTAATGCGAACTTCGCCAAAGGCGAAAATGAAGCCGACGACGAAACCTGCGAGGATGATTCCGCGGAGGGATAGGTTTTTATTTGTGCTTTGTCAGCGTCCCGTACAGTCGTGAGATTGGGCGGGACGCGTTTTTAATAAGGGGATATGCCATAAAAAAGGCGGGAACTTCCCGCCTTCCGGTTGGTATCGAAGCTGTCAGGCTCGACGGAATACGTGGCCGTCCTCAAACCAATAGTCGGTCATAAACAGGTCGCGGGCGAACTTTTCATAATCGAAATAGCTTAAAGCGAACTCCGGCAAGTCGTAGCACTGTTCGATAATCTCATAAGCGTAATCCTCCTCGTCCTTGTAATTACCCTGGTAATCGTCGCGGAACGAATCGATTAGTCCGTTTATATCTTCCGTATCCATATCACGGTTGCCGTCGTTCAGCCATATATAAAAGGCTTCCTGTTCATTTTCGTCCAATTCCGAGACGGCCTCGATCACTTCAAAGAGGTTATCCGATAACCAGCTTTCTCCGATAAGGGAGGACGGTATGTTTTCCCAATCCTGGAACATAAACTCGGCGTCCGGCTCGTCGCCGTGTAACTCATGGCAAGCCTCATAAAATTCTTCCTTATCGGAATAATCCGATAGGTCCAGCCACTTTCCATAAATGGAACCGTTGTTATACTTGGCATAGGTGCTACATAAATCTTTGCTTCTGATAAATTCTCCATAACCTTAATTTTTAGTACCGACCCTTGGGCCGGTTGTTTTTTACGGGCCCTCTTCCGGTGCAGTGGTTAGGGACTGTCAAGTTTTCACCGAACAAATACGCCATGTCCCGAAGGGATGTCGGAAGATTTTTCGGGTGAACCTCCGGCCGAAGGAACTTTACTGCCCGTTAAGACCACGTAAGCACTTTTGCCCGCGGAAATAACAACCCTTGCCGGGAGGAAGGCGGATAAGGTTATGGACTGACAGAAAGCGGGAAAAACGGCACTTATGTCTTGTGACGAGTTTCCGGAAAGTGGCAAGACCTTTCCATAAATACCGATGGAAGTAATAAGAAGGCTTGCCTTTCGGCGGCAAAGAGGCCGGGGCATAGAATATCCGGGATTGCCCTGCCGTCCTATAAAAGGGAAAGCGCACGGGATAACCTTCAAGGAAATTATAGCCGGGAACGGGACGAAAACGTATTCTGCCTTTCAAGGGCTTATAAAGGCAGCCTATGGGGACGGAAGAAAAGATATGACGGGTATATATGGCGTCAAGACGATTGCCGGAATGGATATAAAGGACGGCTGTTACGGTTTCATACGAACATTGATACCCGGCATAAGCCATTCTATATGCGGAACTTTTTGAAAAATCGCCTTGACCGTAGAAAGCGATAAGATATGGAGGATTCCGACGTATGGTGTCGTCCCGGAGTATCGATCCGGAAAAGAGGCAATGACAATCATCTTTCGGATGAATCCCCGCAAGGCTTGTCCGTGAAACGGGCAAATAAAAAAGGCGTCCGAAGCATAGCCCCGGACGCCACCACTAAAAAAATCAGTGAAGTTAAAGCAAACATCCCTATCAGCAATAACCGCAAAGATTCTTTCGGTGGCAAAGATAATGATTTACTTGGATTTACGTTTGCTTCCTGGCTTTCCTTTCTTCTGCTCGAAATCGAACACGGTCTTATAATCGGCATCGAAAGCAATGGCGGCATCGAAAGGCTTACCGGTCTTGCCGCTAATGAGTCCTTTAATGATCCCGGTCTTGCCGTTTGTCAGTAAGGATATAAGCTGTGTGTCGGATAACTCCTTTTTTGCGATGGTGCGCCATACGGTAAGCCCGCAGGCCTCGTTCTGACATTTGGCCACCTTATTAAAGATAACCACGTTGCCGCTCTTACATTTCGGGCAGGGGCATGACTGCAGGTTATCCTGCCGTGCGAAAGCCATATCCAGCAATTCGGCAGTGATTTGCGAGGCGTACACCTCTATTGAGCGATGGAACGCTCCGGCATCCATATCTCCCGTGCCGATCTTCGCCAGTGCCGCTTCCCATTGCCCGGTCATGGCGACATCGGCAATCTTCTTGTCGCGTACTGCCAGATAAACGGTCAGCCCTTTGTTGGTAGGTACAAGTGTTTTTTTCTCCCGCACGATGTATTCCCGCGAAAAGAGTGTCTCGATAATGGCGGCGCGGGTGGCCGGTGTCCCGATCCCCGCGTCTTTCATGGCCTCGCGTTCTTCCTCATTCTCTATTTCCCTGCCCGCGCTCTCCATCGCCGAGAGCAACGTGGCTTCGGTGTGCAGGGGCTTGGGTTTGGTCTGTCTCTCCTGCACTTCGACATCACGGACGGCCGGCTTATCGCCTTCCGTCAGATCGGGCAGTACGGTTAAATCCTCGTCCGTTGTTTCTTCCCGGTCGGCTCCGAAAACATTACGCCAGCCGGGATGTAACATGATACTGCCCTTTGCGACAAAGTGTACGCCGCCGGCTTCCAGCGTTACGGCGGTGTTCTCTTTGACGCAACCCTCTCCGAAGGCTTCCAGCATACGGCCCGCTATCATATCGTAAACAAGCTGCTGATCTTCGGATAATCCCCTCGCGGGATCTTCCGTAATAATCAGCGCATGATGGTCTGTCACTTTCGCGTCGTTTACCGGACGTGTCCCCGGCCGGGCGTCGATATAGCCGCCGAATTTGGGATGCGCCCGCAGGGTTGCGATCAGGTGCGGTATTTCCTCCATGACATCGGCGGATATATATCGGGAGCCGGTACGTGGATAGGAAATGAACTTGCTTTCGTATAATCCCTGCGCTATGGTCAGTGTCTTGTCGGCGGAAAAGCCGTGCCGCTTGTTAGCGTCCTTTTGCAGGGTTGTAAGGTCGTATAAGAGCGGCGGCTCCTGCCGGACTTCCTTCTTGACGACGGACGTAACGGTCAGTTCCCCGGCAGCTTTCACGATGGCGGCCGTCTGATCGGCGACGCCGCGGCTGTCATATTTATCCGCTGAAAGAACGGCAAACGCCGTCGCGCCTTTCCCGGTATGCACCTTTAGCCTGAAATAGGTTTGCGGGATAAAGTCCTTGTTCTCCAGGTAACGCGAGCAGATCATGGCCAACGTGGGCGTTTGTACCCGGCCCAGTGACCACGCGCCGCTTCCGGCGGAAATGGAGAGGGCTTGCGAGGCGTTGATGCCCACGATCCAATCCGCCTGGCTGCGTGCACGGGCGGAGAGATACAGGTTATCGTAATCGCTTCCCGGGCGAAGGGCCTGCATCCCCTCACGGATGGCCCGGTCGGTGAGCGAGCTTATCCACAAGCGGCGGAAGGAGGTATGGCATTCCACATAATTATATATGAAGCGGAATATCAACTCACCCTCGCGGCCCGCGTCGGTGGCGACTATAATTTCATCGGCCCGGTCGAACAACCCCTTTATAATCTTTAGCTGTTTGAGTGCGCCGGAATCGGCCTTATATTCTTTACCCTCCCGTACCTGCCGGGGGACAAGGGTAAATTCCTTCGGGAGTATCGGCAGGTTTTCCCGTCTGAAACCCGTAAAGCCGTAGGCTTCGGGCATGGCGAGTCCGACCAGGTGGCCGAACGCCCAGGTTACGGCGTATCCGCCACCTTCCATATATCCGTCCTTTTTGACGGTCGCGCCCACAATGGCGGCTATGCTCCGCGCCACGCTGGGCTTTTCTGCTATTATAACTTTCATTCTCTGATTTTTTTAGTGGTTATTAATCGGGATTACATTTTGCGTCCCTTGCCCGTGCTTTTCTTGGGGGCTGCCGGGGATTGCTTCTGCTCCCGCTCTTTTTTCATCTCGTCTTGTCGGGCAGTGGGATTAGTCTGCCCGGACTTCAACGGCTCGCCTTTACTTTGGGCGTGCTTGGTGGCTTCGTTGGTCTTACCCTCGTTGTTCACGGCCACTTGCGTTTTGTGGCTGTCCGCGGGTGTAACCTTGCGTCCCGCCCGTAACTCGTCGGGATGTTTCGAGGTATGGCGTACATGCCCCCTTTCCGGGTCGGGCCATACCCAGGCGTTGTATTTCTGTCCTTTCCAGTCGGCTGTCTCAATCTGTTGCGCCCCCTCTTTCTGTTTGGGTGGGGCCTGTTGCATACCTTCCACCCATACCGGTATGCCTTTACAAACTTTTTGGAACTGTTCGCGGGTCAGTTCCACGCCACCCTGAACGGGGCGAATCCAAATATCCCCGACTTTACGGGCTTTCAGCGGGCCATTCTCTTCGGCTTGTTCCCGTCTGGCCTGCCGTTCTTGTTGATACTGCTGTATCTGTTCAGGCGTAAAGCGGAAATCTATGTTACGGTTGGCGGCGTTGAATTGCCCTATACGGTCTATCTTGGACGGCTCCTCGCCCGGTTTTACCCGTTTGTCCATGCCCTTTATCAATATACTTCCGCCATGTTCAAATGTGGTTATCTGTTCCTGGGAGAGTACGGCATTTTTTATGGTCGGGCCGATCTTGATCTCGGAAGTAGGTACGGACTCGAAACGGTTGGTCAGCTTGTCAAGTGAGATAAGCGAGGGTATTTTCTCGCCTCCGGGTACGGGCTCCAAATCGAATACCCGTCCGCCGTTCCCCGTCTGTTTGAACTGCTCTATATCCTCCAGCGTGAATTTTACCCCCATATAGGGACTCTCGAAATCGGGCTGTTCCTGAAAGGGATGTGTTTGGATCTTGATGGAGCCGTCGGGTTGTTCCTGCAAGGAAAGTCGGGCTTTGACCGTTATTTCCTGTCCGTCAATCTCGGCCTTAATATCCACCAGACCGGGGGATTTATGCCCGTATGCCATCGCTTTGAGCGTGTCCTGTAACTGATCGCCCGAAAGCCCTAACTTTTCGGCATCCTTCCAATCGACTTTATTCAGGTCAAGCGGTTGGTACTTTCCCGGGGACTGTTCCTGCATCTGCCCGTCGGGTTTTACCTTGTAGGGTGCAAGCACCTTGTCATCGGGATTCATCTTGATGATCTTGTCCAGGAAAGCCGCAATCTTATCGACCGCGCTTCCGGCAACGGCATAAAGGCCCGTGTGTGACGGTTGCCGGTATTGCCCGGAAAATTTCTGCATGAAATTCTCTATCAGGTTTCCGCTGGGATTGACCTGAAAGAATTTGTCTGCGTTCTCTTTAGTGGGATCGACGGTGTTCAATTTACCGTCTTTCTCCATTCCGCTGACGGCTTTCAGTTTGCCGTCCTCGCCTTTGGTCAGTAAGACTTTAGGCTCTTCGTTTTTGATGTTCTCGTCCATGATTAAAATGGTTTTTAATTCTGCATTACTATTAATGCGGAACGAAGATATAGCTTAGTAATGAATTGATTGCAAGGGTTTTGACGGGTGGCAGCTTGTGGCTGGGAGTGGCTGGGATGTTTTTGTTATTTGAATTAGATTATTACTTTTCCCAAAAATAACTTTTGGGCTGATTTGGTATTGCCATGTGGCATACTAAGTTGTGTGAGAACACGAAAATACTTTTATCCTTGGAAAACAACAATATAAGTATATATAAACGACCAATATTTCAACTAAATATGGTATTTTTGCTAATCAAATAAGAAATAATGAGACGAATATTAGACTTTAATTATACGGAAGCGAGAACTTTCTTCTTAAAAGAAGAAAGTTATTGTGGTATTGATTTACCTAAGTATTTTACTTTTAATTTACTTTTGAAGCAAATATCAAAATACTTAAACAACAAGAATTTGTCAGGATTTTATTCTACTTATCATAATGAAAAGGGGAAATCCGTAACAAATTATCCCTGCAATTTTGAAGGTGTAAACTACAAATTCCTTAATAATAAAGATGGTAAATATGCTTGGCGTCCTTTGCAATTAATTCATCCGGCATTATATGTTTCTCTTGTTAATAAGATCACTGAAAAGACAAATTGGGAGTTAATTGTTACTAGATTTAGTGATTTTGGGAAGAATCCTAATATAAAATGTTATAGTATCCCTCTAGAATCTCAAGACAGTCAATCAGATAAAGCAAAAGCAGTTACTAATTGGTGGCAATCAATAGAGCAACAATCAATAGAGTTGGCTTTATTATATGAGTATGTTTTACATACAGATATTTCCGATTGTTATGGCTCCATTTATACTCATTCGATTCCTTGGGCAATTCATACAAAAGCCATTGCAAAATCTAATAGAGACGGAAATAGCTTAATAGGAAATATCATAGATAAACATTTGCGTGATATGGCTTATGGGCAAACAAATGGAATTCCTCAAGGCAGTGTTTTAATGGATTTTATAGCAGAATTAGTTCTTGGTTATGCTGATTCAGAGTTATCCCAGCGTATTCAGCAAGAAAACATTCAAGATTATCATATTATGCGTTATAGGGATGATTATAGAATTTATTCAAACAATCCGCAGACTGTAGAGTATATTGCTAAATTGCTTACAGAAATATTAATTGATTTGGGTATGCGACTGAATACTCAAAAAACGTTGATTTCTAATAATATCGTTAGAGACTCTATTAAGCCAGATAAATTATACTGGATTTCATCAAAACAAGGGGCAAAAAGCATACAGGAACATTTATTGTTAATACACCGTCTGTCAGAAAATTATCCGAATTCAGGAAGTCTCAATAAAGCGTTGATCAAGTTCTTTGATCGTATAAAGGGGCTTACAGAAATCAAACAGGATATTAGGGCTTTAATATCAATTCTCGGAGATATAATGTATAAAAATCCACGCGTATATCCTATTTCGTCTGCAATATTGAGTAAATTATTCTCTTTATTAAATAATCAGGTAGAAATAGATGAACTTTTGCAGCTTATATGTGATAAGTTTGCTAAAATACCTAATACTGGACATCTGAAAATTTGGCTACAACGTTTGACTATTAAAATTGATAGAAACAAGATTTATGATGAAAACCTTTGTAAGAAAGTAAATGATCCCAATGTGCAAATATGGAACTCCGATTGGTTGGGTAGTGCTTTAAAAAGTATAATAGAATTGACTCCAATTATTGATGAACAAGTTGTTCAAGAGATAAATGTTGTTATTAACAAAGAGGAAGTTCAACTATTTAAAATCGACTATGATGAGGAATGATTTATCTGAAAGAGAGCTTACTCCTTTTGATATAATATGGATTAAAAATATTACAAATAGTGAATATGGATCAGCATATATGAATGTTGATTCGGAATTTGTCCTACATTTTCCAAATAGACATTGTGGCAATATATTGAAACCTCAAAAAGGAGAAATCATCCTTCTATATCAAAATATTAATGGACACAAAGTATTTACACATTTAGTTACTCCTGTCAAAGACAAAATAGAAGAAGAAGGGGATAGAGCTAATTTTAGATATGGCAGAAAAGTAAGAGTTATCGCTCACACGCCTATTGATGACTTGATTTTTGTTTCGGACTCTCTTTGGAGTAGAGTTAATTTTCAAGGAATAAGTCAAGGAAATGCTTGTGAAATATCTCATATTTCAAAGTTAGGTATTTTCGACGATCTACTTCGTGATATATGGGTTCGATTTACTCCATTTTTCAAAAAAGACTTCTCTGACTCTATTCGTCTTGTTGAGAATATCTCTAAAGAAATTGATCTTAATGATCCTGATTTTGGTGTTACAGAGGGTAAAGAAAGACTCATCACACATATTGCACGAGAAAGAAATAAAGAAATAGTCTATAAGAAAAAGCAACAAGCATTAAAGCAAGGGCTTTTGAAATGCAGTGTGTGTGAGTTTTCTTTTATTGATAGTTTCGGTGCAGAGTTTATTGAATGTCACCATGTGAAACCTATATCTGAATCAGGAGAAACAACTACTAAATTGGAAGATTTGGAATTGGTTTGTTCCAATTGTCACAGAATGTTGCATCGGAAATTTGAAGGACATTTTTTGAGTATATGCGAACTTAAAAATAGAATTATTAAATATAAATTACTGCAAAACAAATGTAAGAATGAGGATAGATAGATGGTAATACACAGCATTATTTTTAAGATTATTACTGTGAGCATTTGAGAGAAATATATATACATGGATTATTTATTATTTGTAATAATATCCGTTGTAAATATGGTAAGTTTGATTTGTTAGGCTCGTAACATTTAAAAGGGAATAAATTGTGTTTTAGTAAATATAATGGGGCTGATTAAAAAGAATTGACAATTCTCTTTCTTGTAGGTATCTGTATAATAGGAACATTTATTTTTCAACCTTTTTCAACCCCACCATTATATTATTCCTCTTTAGGCAATAAGTGGCAAAGGTCCGGATCATCCTTTATTCGCTGTATCTCATCCTCGACTATCTGCCTGGCCTCGGCTCTGATACGCTCATAATTCTCCTGTATCTGTTCTTTCATCCTGTCCACGCCGTTCTCGTCGGTAAAGTCCGTGATAACGGGTATTTTCTTATAAGCCTTTTCCTCTGTGGCTACCCGCTCATTATCCACCACGATCTCGGCATGAAAAATCTTTTGCTCTATCCGCTCCGAAAAGCTGTCCGCTACCGCCCCGACGAACATACCCTGGGTCAGATTGGAGATTTTCGACGGAGGTATGAGGCTGTCCATTTGTGTGGAAATGGAGGTTGATTTATCATTGCGGTTAATGGTCATGGACTGGCGTTTCTGCAAAACCTTCCCGAAGCGGTCGGAGAGTGTTTTCGCCGTATCTCCTACAACCTGCCCCGAGAAGATGTTGCCTACGGTGTTCATTACGACGGCGGCCTCCTTGTCCCCGTAATCGCGCTTTAGCTGCGAAAAGTCCTGGAAACCGAGTAGCACGGCAACCTTGTTGCTTCGTGCGGTGGCAATCAAATTATCCAGTCCTTTAAAATAAATAGTCGGTAGCTCGTCTATTATGACACTGCACTTTAGCTGTCCTTTCTTGTTAATGAGTTTTACGATGCGGCTGTTATATAACCCCAGTGCCGCCCCGTATATGTTCTGCCGGTCGGGGTTGTTGCCGACGACAAGTATTTTCGGGTCGTCCGGGTTATTTATATCCAGGCTGAACTCATCGCCGCTCATGACCCAATAAAGCTGTGGGGAGATCATGCGCGAGAGCGGGATTTTCGCACTTGCGATTTGTCCCTGGAGCTGGTCGGCCGCCCCACCGAGCCACGCATCCATGAAGGGTGACAGGTAGTTTTCCAGTTCCGGGTATGAGGTGAGAATCGGAAAGATTTTCTCGTAGGGTTTATTCAGGAACTCGACTGCGTGGGGGAACGTGCAATATTTCCCGTCTTTATATATCCGCAAGAACCAGATAATCGCCGCGAATAAAATGATCGGTGACTCGACAAAGAAGTCGCCCTGCTTGCTTACCCAGGTGCGATTCAGATTTAACATGATCGTATAGCTGGACTCGTAGGCATCCGAAATATCCTCCATGAAGGCGGGATTGATCGGGTTACAGCGGTGCGAACGGGAAGGGTCGTCAAAATTAATCACGTAAAACGTGGGTGTTTTGGCGTACCCCTCCCGGTTGTTCAAAAGATGGTTATAGGCAATGGTGGACAGGTCGGGAAATTTGAAATCGTAGATGTACATGGCGAATCCTTTCTCTATATTCTGCTTAATGTACTGATTGACCACACAGTAACTCTTGCCGGAGCCGGGCGTTCCCAGGACGATGGACGCACGAAAAATTGAAACGACATTGGCGAAACCCTTGTGCCACTTCTTTTTATAGTAGAACCGGGTCGGCAGATTCACGGAGTATTCATTCTCTATCAGCCTCGTTTCCTGCATGAACGATTCGTTCTCGGTATTGAACACATCGTCGAACATATTGTTTTTCAGCAGGCGGGATAGCCATATACCGCCCATGAGCAGCAGGATATAACCGGCGGTCATTGTAAAGACGTAAAATCCCGCATTGGCTTCCGGCGGGAGCGGCAGGGAGAGCAGCCACCAGTTCAGGAAAAACAGGATAAAGCCCGCGGTAAGGGCGGCAATAATTTTCGTCCGGGTGATCTTCTCGTCTTTGACGCCCCGTGTCCCGAGACAGGAAAGCGCGAGAAAAGCCACCGCGAAAAGTTTAGTCCAGAGGATCGAGGTAAACAGTCCGGCGGTACGGTTAAAATTCATCAGGATTCTATCTATCACCCCGATATTGATTCCCCACTCATGTATGGCCCCGTAACAGAACCAGTACACGTTAATCACTACGAACAATATGGATAGGGCGCGCATAAAGTCCATGACTTTAGCCAGTCCGCGAAGATCATCTTCATTTTGCATAATCTTAAAATTTTAATGGTTTGAGATACTTGTCGTTTACATCTGCCTGCCGTACCGCCGTTTCTTCTTTTTCCGGCGACGGGGTGCGGGCGGATTTTCATTTTGCCCTTCAAATTCGGGCGTAAATACGGAGAGCAGGCCGCCCGCAGCGATCATGTCCGGCAGTTCCGTTACGGACTTCTTACCGGCGGGGGCGGTCGCAGGCTTCCGCGCCGGAGCGTGCAGATCCTCGCGGTGCGTATCATTAGCAAAGCGTTCGTTCAAGGCATTGGCCGAAAACTCCTTTCCCAGACGGGAACCGTTTATCACCGTGCGGCTGTTATGGTCGATGAAAGTAGCCCCGTATATGCGCCCCGTATCATTTCGACGCAATACCAGGTCGATACCTTTCTTTTGCAGGGCTTCCCGTAACCGGCTTTCGGTGCGGGCATTTTGCAGGGCCTCGGCTACTGTGGCCTTTGTCCCGGCAACTGCCTTACCGGACTTTATCATCTCACCGGATTCCTTCATACGTTTGTCCAGCGCGGCGATGCCCGCCGTTTTTCCCAAAAGGGAGGATTTAAGCGGCTTGCCTGCACGTTTACCGTCAGCATCCAGAGCCGAGTAAACCAGCCCTTCGTATCTGTTCCCCTTGTTATTCCCCTCGACTTTCTCTATACCTATATTATATAAGGAGAGCAGGGCACGGTATTCGGCAAAGGATTGGAAACGGTACATTTCCGATAGCGGTTTTATAACCCCGGAGATTTGCTTCTTAAGATTTCCCGCCGCGGCGTCTACCGGGGTGAGCCGCCACGCCTCGCCCTGCTTCTGCCCCTTGGCCGGTAGCAGGTTAAAGTCCTTTTCCAACTGCGCCACAATCCGGCTGCTTCGGTCTTTCTCGAATTTGTCGGGTACAAGGGAACCGTCCGTTCTCACGCGGGTAGTGACCAGGTGGATATGCCGGCGGTCTATATCCTCATGTTTGAAGATCATATACGGCTGGCCGCCGTAGCCCAGGCGTTCGAGATACTGCCGCCCCAGGTCGGTGAGCTGCACGTCGGTCAGCTTGTCGTCCGGGTGGGGATTGAGCGAGATATGTACGACGGGCTTTTTCGTGCGGATATGCGAAGGCATGAAACGCTCGAAATCCTCCGCGCAGGAATACGCGTTGAACTTCCCGTCGGCAGGCTCCAAGACTAAATTGCACCCCAAAACCTTCCCTTTATCCCCGTCCACTTTCTGTTGGTTGTAAGCCAACGCGCCGTATAAATTGCTCCCGTGATTGATTTTTGCCACCATACCGTTATCCGATTTTGGCTTTGAAATCCTCGCAAAGTGCCAGTACCAGGCGTCCGATCCCGGCCAGTTCGATAGTCTGTTGCTCCAGTTTATAGAGCAATGACAACGCTTTTTTCTCTCCGAAAACGGTGTGAAGCTGCTTAACGACCTGGTTGTAATTCGTCCCGACCGCACGGATCTGCCCGTAAAAAGCGGTCAGCTTGGTGACGAACTCCAGTGCCGTCGCGTCCGTTTTCACTACCCGGAACTCGTCGCCGAAGATACGGGCGGCGATAAAAGCGGAGAGCGAGGCGAGCCCCGATTGCTCGTACATGGAGAGAAAAGCGGCGTGTTGCTGCCCGGTCAGGTTCACGGTCAGACGGTGAAACGCCGGATCGTCTTTCGGGGGGCGTCCCCCTTTACCCCGCCTGCGGGGTACATTCTTTTGATTCATAACACAGATTTTTTAAGTGATACATAAATCCGTTACGGCCCGGCCGTCCGATCGAGCGACTGACTCCGGAAGGTAGCGACGCCCCCCGGCAGGGGCAAGAGGTTACTTGCTGCAAAACTTGTTTTGCGATGCAAATAACACATCTTGCTATTTGCCCAAATGCAAATGGATTTTGCCCTGCGGAGGGGCAAAGATTACCCTTCATATTAACGGGTAAGATTTGTTCCGGGAAGGGCGTTGTAGGGAGGGGTACTACAACTTAAAATGCCCCGGACGATTAGCCGTAACGTTTCATGCCGCAAAGTTATCGGCTTATCTAATACGCTGTATCACAAAACACTGTGCCACTCAAAGCCACAAGCGACCACCTCAAAAAAACATAGTGAAAGTGCCAAAAAGAAGTGTTTTATTTGCCTTGGGAAATGAATTAATGATTTGGTTTGGCAGGGCGATTAATGAGTAAACAGGTCGGGAAACAGTTAGTTGGAGATTGAAGTCCATACTCCCGTATTGTCGTATTGTCGTACTGCTGTACTGTCGTATCGGCTAAAGGGTGTCCGTCAGAACCGAAACGAATAAATGAAGCCCTGTCTTGCTATTTATAAACTGGTTTAAAAAAGTGCCGATTGAATGGTACGGTAAAATAATTCAATAACAATTAAAAACATTGGAACAATGGAAAATCAAGAAAGTAAAAAGGAACCGATGTATGTAGCTTTCTCTACACAGAAGGGTGGAGCGGGCAAAACCACACTTACCGTTTTGGTTGCAAGTTACCTGCATTATGTCAAAGGCTATACGGTAGCCGTGATCGACTGCGATTATCCGCAGCATTCGATCGCCGAAATGCGCGAGCGGGATTTTAAAACCTGCGAAAATGATGAGTATTATAAAGGGATGCTGTACGAACAGTTTCTGCGTTTGGAAGAAAAGAAAGCCTATCCGGTGATTGAAAGTGATACGAAAGAAGCGCTGAATGAAGCCGAGGATTTGATAAAAGAAGGAGATTATGATTTTATATTTTTCGACCTGCCCGGAACATTGAATAACGAAGGTCTGGTACGTACTATTGCGAGTATGGATTATATCGTGGCTCCTATTTCCGCCGACCGCCTTGTGTTGGAAAGTACCCTGGATTATCTTATTTCCGTGAGAGATAACATAGTCAATACCGGAAAATCCAATATTAAGGGTATTTACCTTCTTTGGAATCTTGTGGACGGGAGGGAGAAATCAGAACTGTACGAAGTCTACGAATCGGTAATTAAGGAATTGGATTTACCCTTGCTTAAAACATTTATCCCGGACAGCAAACGTTTTCGGCGCGAACAATCCGCAAGCCATAAATCCCTATTCCGGTCTACGCTGTTCCCGGCAGATAAATCCCTTGTGAGAGGGTCCAACCTGGATGTACTGGCAGATGAACTTTTAGGACTCTTTAAATGACTGCCATGAGTAAAAAAGTGGATACATCGGGTATTGATGCGGCAATGGTTATTGGTCAGGCCAAAAAGAGTAACCGGGTAACCTCTCCCGTGCCGGCTCCGGATCCCCTGTCGGAACCGGAGTTAATATCCGAACCATTGCCGGAGATTGAAAGGGAGAGTGAGGGGGCAAAAGAGCGGGAGCGGTCCAAGCGCAAACGCACCCAGGTGGCAAACTATAAAGAAACATTCATAAAACGCAATGAAATGAAGTTGCGTCAATGTGTCTATATCAGCCATGAGGTACATTCGGTTATCACGAAACTTGTCAGGGCTTTGGCCGATGCCGGAAATGATATAACCGTCGGTGGCTACATTGATACGGTAATGAATGAACATTTGCAACTCCATAAAGAGGAAATCAACGCACTGTACCGTGAACGTCAGGGTGACCTGTTATAATAATGTATAGTCATGGGACGATATTTCATTTATGCGATTCTGCTGTACGCCCTTGTGGTTGTAATTTACCTGTTGTGGGAGCGAAAGGTAAAGCGCGGGAAGAACACCGCACGAAAAAAGGGTTATAACCTCTTCCACCCTGTCCCGAAAGAGGATATAATCGGAAAAAGCAAATTTACCCTGCGCCACTCGCAGCCACAAGCTACCACTTTGGAAATCAATGAAAAAGCGATTGAAAATGCGGTTATATTTGCAGGCGATAACGGGCAAACCGACCCGCGGGGCATTCCGGCGGCAGTCCTTCGACCCGCAGGTGAAACGGGCACTGTTCCCGAAAACTCGGAAGCTGATTCAGGCGAGATAGATATAGTTATCGAAAACGAGCCGGAGGGGGAATCAGATACCGGGGAAGAAGGGGATTTGGATGTTTGGGAAACCGAAGGGACGGAGGATGAAAGTTCGGGTGGCCGGGCAACGGGCATCGGCTTCGAGGAACTGGCGGGAATGGCGCGGACGGTGGCGAACGCCGGGCGTGCCACCCCACGGGAAAGAGAGGAAGCCGGGCGGGTACTTGCCGAGGTGCGGATGACTGACATAATAGGCCAGATCGCGCCTGACGAACCAAAAAAGAAAGTGGTGTCCGCCCTTATGGACGACTACTTCGCCGCCTACTACCGTCTGCGGGAAGCCGACCCCGCACCGGTGGTAAAAGCCCCTGCCGATTTTGACGTGCGCGGCTTTGCCTGAATTAAGTGAAATCAAAAAAGTAAGAAACAATGAAACAGAGAGATTACGGATAGCCATGCGCCGTTCGACCACTGAAAAAATCAGAGAAGTAATTAGTAAACAAGAATCCCGGCGGTCAGGGGGAATCATCCCACCCCCTGCCGCCTTTAAAAAATCAAGCAATGAATAAAAAGAAATTCTTTTTGTCGGCGGTCGTTCTTATGGCTGCCGCGGTGAACGCCTTCGCGCAAGGCAACGGAGTAGGTGGTATTACCGACGCCACCAATATGGTGACCTCCTATTTTGATCCGGGCACGAAACTGATCTATGCGATTGGCGCGGTCGTCGGCTTAATCGGCGGCGTCAAGGTCTACGGTAAATTCTCGTCCGGCGATCCCGACACCGCAAAAACCGCCGCCAGTTGGTTTGGCGCATGTATTTTCTTAATCGTAGCGGCAACGATTCTTCGTTCCTTCTTCCTGTAAGCCAATATTATACACTGTAAGTTATGGAGTATAATGTAAATAAGGGTATTGGAAAAAGCGTCGAGTTCAGGGGACTTAAATCGCAATATCTGTTCATCTTCGCGGGAGGCCTGCTATCCGTATTCGTGGTCTTTATCATCATGTACATGATCGGTATCGGCCAATGGATATGTATCGGTTTCGGACTCGTCGCCGCCTCGGTGCTGGTATGGTTTACTTTCCGCCTGAACGCCCGGTACGGGGAACACGGGTTAATGAAGATCATGGCCAAAAGCCGTCATCCGCGTTACCTTATCAACCGGCGCAACGCACGCCGCCTGTTCCGATGCCCGAAGAGAAAGGAGGCGGCCCATGCGTAACGTAATGAAAGCCGCCACGATCGAGAGCAAGTTCCCGCTGCTGGCTGTCGAGGGGGATTGCATCATCAGCAAGGATGCGGACATCACGGTGGCCTACCGGGTGGACTTGCCGGAACTCTATACGGTGACCGGTGCCGAGTACGAGGCGATACACTCCGCCTGGAACAAGGCCGTAAAGGTGCTTCCCGATTATACCGTTATCCATAAGCAGGATTGGTTTATACGGGAAAACTACCGGCCCGCCGCCGATCAGGGAGATATGAGTTTCCTCTCCCGCAGCTTCGAGCGGCATTTTAACGAGCGGCCCTATTTAAACCATACCTGTTTCCTCTACCTGACAAAGACGACAAAGGAGCGGATGCGTATGCAGTCCTCCTTTTCGAGCCTTTGCCGGGGAAACATCATCCCCAGGGAGGTAAACAGGGACACGACGGTAAAATTCCTGGAGGCGTCCGGCCAGTTCGAGCGTATCGTAAACGACAGCGGTTTTGTGAGATTAACCCGGCTGACATCGGAGGAAATAACGGGCACGCCGGAAAGCGCGGGGCTGGTGGAAAAATACTTTGCCCTGTCGCTTGATGACACGACCTGCCTGGAGGATATGGAACTTGGGGCGGACGGTTTGCGGGTGGGGGATAAAAAGGTCTGCCTGCATACGGTTTCCGACGTGGAGGACTTGCCGGGAACGGTCGCTACGGATATGCGTTACGAACGTCTGTCCACCGACCGGAGCGACTGTCGTCTGTCGTTCGCCGCGCCTGTCGGCCTGCTGCTGTCCTGCGACCATATCTATAACCAGTACATCTTCTTGGACGATTCGGCCGAGAACCTGCGGCGTTTTGAGAAATCCGCCCGTAATATGCACTCCCTTTCCCGCTACTCGCGGGGCAACCAGATCAATAAGGAATGGGTGCGATACGTCGCTGTGTAAGTAATTGTTAAACTTAGATTTAACCCGTTGTTTCGTCAACGGTAGCCTATGGACAGATGCACCAATAGTAATATACTGTATCAAA
>NZ_QUDI01000044.1:0-45114 GCF_003477465.1 Parabacteroides sp. AF48-14 | reverse complement strand
CAATGCGCTTGTTAGCAATGGCCGCCTGCATCGGCCTAATCGGGGTCGGCCTGGCCCCCGATTTCCGCGATGACTGGATCAACAAGATCCACTGCGGGTCGGCAGCGTTGACACTGGTATCCTCTCAACTCTGGGTCGGTTGCACATCGTATTGGTGGGTACTTATCCCGATATGGATTGCGTTTATCGTTTACACGGTAATAGGCATGAGTAAGCACGTAACCGGTGATATCTGGCAGGACTTTGTGTCGACTAAACCGATGTTCTGGTGCGAGATTGCTGCACTTAGTTCGACTTATTGTGCGTGTGGGCTTGCGTTTAAATTGCTTTTAAAAAGCCTTTAAATTGCTTTTAAAAAAGCAGCCCGGATCTCACGATTCAGACTGCTTGGACAAAATTTTTAAAATTCCATTAAAGCAACAAATGTAACGATTAAAAACAGAAGGAGGTGTTAAGTGAAGATGTTTAATGGCATGTATGAGATGTTGATTATCGTGATATTCGAGTTCTTTCTTGTATTTATTGCGATGGGCTGGGATTTCTGTTCCGGATATTATAAAGCAAAACTACGTCATGAGGACCGAAACAGTTACGGCTTACGTCGAACAGTGAGCAAGTTTATTCTGTATGCCGGTAGTATATGTATCGCCTGCGGTGTCGATTCTATTAGCTTCGTCTGTCGGTTCTGGGAATTTATTCATCTGTCCCCACTAATGAAAGTGCCGGTAGTGTCGTCTATCGTAGCGGTATTTATTCTCGTGACAGAAGGACGGTCGATCTGGGAAAAGGCAGACGCTAAACAACGCCGTCAGGCAGCAAAATCAATTGATCTATTAAGTAGTATAGTTAGTAAAGAATCTCTCAAAGAAGCCTTTACACAGGCACTCATTGAGGCAAAAGATAAGGAGGACAAAGAATATGGCAGATGTGAATAAATTGGCGCCGTTCATCCTGCAATGGGAAGGCGGCTTTGTGAATGATCCTGATGACTTGGGAGGCGCGACGAATAAGGGGATAACTCTTTCAACGTATGAGTCGTTTTGTCGGAGAAAGGGTTATCCTAAACCAACAGTTGAAAGATTGAAAAATATCTCTCAGACTGATTGGATAGAGATCCTAAAAACAATGTATTGGGATAAGTGGAAGGCTGATCAGATAATGAATCAATCTGTCGCAAATATTTTAGTTGATTGGGTATGGGCTTCCGGCGGATACGGTATTAAGCGCCCGCAAAAAATATTAGGTGTCAAAGTAGACGGTATTGTTGGCTCACTTACAATATCGGCAGTGAATGCCTGTGATTCCCGCGAGCTGTTCTATGCGATTAAGTCCGATCGCATAAAATTTATAGATGAAATATGTGAGTCTCGTCCAGTAAACAATAAGTTTAAACGGGGATGGCTGAATCGTATTAACGCTATAAAATTTGAACCATGAAAACCTGGCACGTCATAATACTTTGTGCTCTCTGTTCTTGTGGAACTTCAAAGCGATCCACAGAGGCAGAGAGATACCGGCAGGCCGAAATTGAGCTTTCGGATAGCCTTTTCTGGCGGGACAAGCTCGAGCGGACGGAATTACGTATGTCTGAAGAGATGTTAAACGCCAGGATTATTATAACAAACTGGTCTCAACCGGATAGCATCGGCAGGCAATATCCGACTAAAACAACCGAGATAGATATGAGCAGGCAGAAAAATGAATCGGATAGTACAAAGGTTCAATCAGGATCTAATGCTATTCAAGTCAAAAAACAAGATATAAAGATTCAGGATTCCGAAACCGTAAAAGAGGATGTCAAAAAAGATTCCCGGCTTGTTCCCGTATGGGTGTGGTGGGTATTGGCTTTAGGATGTGTTGCAGTCGCTTTGCTTGCTTGGCTCGTTAAAAGACGAAAGTAGTTTCTTTTTGTTTCATATTAGATTTAATGTTAATAGTGTAATGGCCGCTCTGCCTGTGAAGGTGGGGCGGTTTTTGTGTTTATCGTTTTGTGGAATGAAAGTTTGCCCGTATCTTTACAAAAATTTTACAAGGAATATATTGGAAAATATCAAAGTTATTGAAAATCATACGATAAGGTGTGGTTTGTTATTTTTGTACCACAAAAATAATGATTTGTGCTGACAATTAATCTTATTTCGGGAGTTTTGTTCCATTGGAATGATATATCTCCATGTAAGCAATAATGTCAGGTTTACTTAATAAGCGGCTTGTTAGATATGACTCTGTTTGGAATTTTACTACTTTTGCCGGCATTAAATATTGAACAGGTTATGATTACTTATATTATTATCGGGATTACGGTTGTCGTGTCCTACATCTGCTTCGGCAACCAGGAGTTATTTCGGAAGTTGGCTTTCATCCCTTACCGCACGGTCCATAATCATGAATGGTACAGGCTGATTACGCATGGCTTTGTGCATGCCGACATGACACACTTGCTTGTGAACATGTTTACCTTCTGGTCATTCGGGACGTATATGGAGAGTGCTTTCCGTTATATGGGACTCGGTACGGGCGGTTACTTGGGACTGTACTTCGGCGGAATGGTCGCAGCTTCGATTTACGACCTGATCCGCCGTCGCAATGATCCTTATTACGTCTCGATAGGAGCTTCGGGAGCTGTTTCGGCTGTTCTGTTTTCCTCCATCTTACTAAACCCTTGGGGGAAGATTCTGTTTTTTGCCGTGCTGCCGATACCGGGTATTATCTTCGGTGTGCTCTATTTAGCTTATTGCCAGTATATGGCAAAGCAGGCGGGCGATAACATTAATCATAATGCCCACTTTTACGGTGCGCTTTATGGCTTGCTCTATCCGGTCATCCTCGAACCTTCACTCCTTCGGGTTTTCCTCTCTCACTTTTGATAATCAGAACCTTCCACCCGGACCACCATGGCGCGGGCCTCTTCCGCCCGGTCCCTGTACATCGTTCATGCTGGCACCGCCTTTGAAGATGCTGAAGCGGTAGATGAAATGTACCATAAAGTAGCTGCTTAGCGTGTTATACTCCGTATCCTGCGTATAGCTGGCGGTTACACTACGGGAGATGTTGCTGCGTTGTTTCAGGATATCGTATATCTTGAAACGAAGCGTTGCCTGCTTCCCTTTCAGGAATGATTTGGAGGCGGAGGCATTCCATAGCACTTCCTTTTGCTTGAATCCGTCGGAATATCCGGAGTTTGTCGACCAGGTGATGTCGCTTTCAACCTTGAAATCGAGCGGGAGGTAGATTGTAGTTGTTCCCCCCAGCCCATAGTTGAAAGCGTTCAGGTCACTTTGTCCCTGGAGTGAGTTCTGAGTCCCGTTATAGCGGATGTTGCCGTTCAGCCCGAGGTCCAGATAGTCGGAACGGAAGTCGATACCGGCGCGTTCCATCAAAACAAGGTTCTTATTCGTATTCTTTTCGTCGTTGATGAACCCGTTGCTGTTGGCATAAGAACCCATCGTCATCGAGTTGATCGAGAATTTCCGGTTCTTGAGCGGTGTGTTGAACAGGATGCGGAGGTTACCGTTGTAATTTCCGTTCACGTTGTCATACGTCGTCATTTTCTTACCGGTACTTCCGACATAGACGGATTTGTTGACGATATCGTTGATGATATAGTTGAAGTTCAACATCATCATCATAGCCGTTTGCTTCTCAGGTATGAACTTCTGGAAGCGGGCGGACAGGTTGTTCGTGTAGGTCGGTTTCAAGTCCGGATTACCCATTGTCGTGTTCAGCGGGTCGGATATATCGGCAACGGGCTGTAACTGCGTCATACTGGGCTGGCTGGTCCGGCCGCGATAGTTAATGCGGAGGTTTGTCCGTTTGTCAAACTTGTAGTTGAAGCGAACCATCGGTGAGAGGTTCACTACGTTACGCGACAGTTTGGATAGTGTCGTGTCACCTACGAAGTTCTCACTTGTGCTGTGCGACGGGTCCACAGTCAGACCGACCGTGTAATCGTATTTGGCACGGACTGCCTTGAATGCAAGGCTGACCTGCTGGTTGATGAAGTTATTCCGGTAACTCTTGCTGTAGGCCGTATCGAGCAGATTATAGTCGTCGCTGCCCTCTTCCCGCGTGTAGGAGTTTTTCAGTGACTCCTGTTTGTTCTGGCGGATGCTGTAGGTCGCCTGGATAAAGTTGTTATGCCCGATCGGTTCCACCCAGGAAAGGTAAGCCCGGTAGTTGTAGCCTTTATTGTCGTAGCGGAAACGCTGGTCAATCAATTCGTTTTCCTGTCCGGCGGCCATCATCATGTATTCCGTATTGGAATAGTTCAGTCCCTTATTATAGGAATCGCTCAAGCCTCCCGAGAGAGAGCCGCTGAAGACACGTCCTTCACTGTTCAGTTTCCGGCTGAATTCGAGTGTGGCATTGGCATTGTAGCCTTCGCCATCGGAGAGGTAGTCCGATTCGCCGACGTTGACTGTGTCTCGCAGACCGTTCAAGGTGTTGAAGCGGCTTCCCTCGCGGCTATGGCTGTTGCTGTAGCTGAAGTTCGGACGGAAGATGATTTGGGTGAGCGAGTCCGGCTTCCATTCCATACGGATGTCAGCGGCCACATTGTCGCTCCGAGTGTTGCTGTTGTTGTTTTCATTATAAAAAGAGGTGCTATCGCCGGGCAAGATATTTTGCCGGTTACTTTTACTGATAGCGTCGTTGTCGGAATGGGAATACCGGAGGTTGCCGCCGACAGTCAGTTTCGGATTGAACTCTTTACTGAAGTTGAGGCCGATATTGCCGGAAGTCGTGATACCGTTGCCGGCTCCGCCACCGCCCCGCCTGCCGCGTGGTCCGCCCATTCCTGAAAACATGGTGGAAGCAAGATCCGAGAATCCCATATTGTTCGTATTGTTGATACCTCCCATCAAGGTCAACTGGTCGTTGTTAATAAAGCGGTTCACCATGAAGTTCCCCTCATACCGGTCCTCGCTGCCGTAGCCGGCAAAAGCGTTCCCGAACCAACCCTGTTTCATCCCGGGCTTGACAGTCAGGTTGATGACGGTCTCTTCATCGCCGTCGTCGAATCCGGTCATCCGGGCCATATCGCTCAGTCTGTCCAATACCTGTACTTTGTCAATCATCTTCGACGGCAGGTTCTTGGAAGCTACTTTCGGGTCGTCGGAGAAGAACTCCTTCCCGTCGATCAGCACTTTTTTGATTTCTTTTCCGTTGACGGTGATTTTTCCTTCGCTGTCTATTTCCACGCCCGGCATCTTCTTCAACAAATCTTCCAGCATGGAACCTTCCGTTACCTTATAAGAGTCGGCATTATATTCCATCGTATCGTTGCGCACCGTCACTTCCGGGGCTTTCCCGATCACGACTGCTTCACCCAGTTGGATCGCTCCGTCGCTCAAGGCGAGTTTACCTAATTTGACCGGATTTGTCTTTCCCGTAATCTGCAGAGGTTGATAAAGCGGATCGAATCCGACAAACGATACGTGCAGCAGATAGCTGCCGTTTTTAATATTCTTAAGAGTGAAAGCCCCGTTACGTGAAGTCGCGACACCTCCGACCATCGAACTGTCTTTTACGCTAAGCAAACGAACCGTCGCCTGTTCGATCGGTTCATTAGTCCCCTCCTCAACCACCGCTCCGGTGATGTCTACGCCGCCGCGCTGCGCGTATGCTGGCATAGTCAACAGAATTAAAAACAGAATTGCAAAATACCTTCCCAGTTTCATAACTTTTGTTTTATCTTATCTGATATTAAGTACGAAAAGATAGACACGGAAGCCTCCCGGAAGTTTAACAAGACTTGGGCGGATTTTGATTTATTAACGAATAAGTGTTGCATTAGGCCAGCAGGAAACTTGTTAATGAGGATGTCATTAATATTTTTGCCACCCTCGAAAATATTGATGGGGGCGTCGGAAACATTTATGAGGGTGTCGAAAATATACTCTCTGCTGATCAAAAAATAAAAGCGAGAAGCGGCAAATAGTCCTTTAAACTGTGACGGAGTATTTTTAAAGCCTGTGATATTCTATACTCGACGGTTTTTATGGATATACCGAGTCTATCGGCTATCTGTGCGTTTGTCTTTTCTCCGAAACGGCTAAGTATGAATGTGTCCCGGTAAGTCTCCGGCAGGTCGTCTATGGCTTTCCTGATATTTGCAGTCAGTTCGTTGACAAAATAGTAGTCCGGATCTTCAAACTGATCTTTGATTTTTTCATAAATCTGGTTATGGATGCGTTCATGATACTGGTTTTTCTTGATCGCGTTCAAGCAGCGGTGTTTAGTGGAAATAAACAGATAAGATTTCAAGGACGTCTCAATTACGAGATTTTCTTTCGTCTCCCAGATGAAGAGCATGAGTTCCTGAACAAGTTCTTCTGAATCATCATCGGAAATATATTGGGAGGCATATTCACAAAGTGGTGAGTAATACTTGACAAATAGTTGTTTGTAAGCATCTTCATCCCCTTTTTGTAATAAAGTTATCAGATCATTCTCTTCCATATCCCTCTACCATATGAATTAAAAATTACGTTTTTTCATAATCTTTGGACAAATGTAGGAAAAAAACAGATAGATCACCATGTCGGGTTATATCTTCCAGGTCAACAGTACCAAAATTTGCGTTCATTTTTTATTAAAATCGATGTAGTTGGCTATTTCCCTATCGATTTGTTATTTTTTTTAAGATATAATTCGGTCAAAGCAAAAATTCCGGAATATTTTTGCAAAACTGTTTAGGGTGACTCCTCTTGGCATTTGTCGTATATATAGAATGAGATCAGAAAAGACATCTATGACGGTTGATAATCCGGGGAGTTCTGCTATTTTGAAATATATCCGGAATACTGCTTCTGAAGAGGAGCAGGTACAAATTGATATTTGGTTGAAAGAAGATCCGGAGCATGAGAAAACTTTATTGCAAATAGCCCGCATCTATTATGCCAATCAAACTCAAGAACGTATTGCTTCACGTAATTCTTTGTGGGCTTATAAGAAGGTTAAAAAACGAATAGATAATAGAAGAAAAAAACTGTGGCTATATCGGGCTTCAGTTGTTGCTGCTTGCTTTATAGGTGTTTTGGCCATGTCGACAGTCATTTCGTTTTTGTTGCATAAGTCTTCGATGCTTACACCGCAACAAATAACGGTTTGTGCGAATAGAGGCGTGCGAACTTGTTTGGACTTGCCCGATGGCTCAATCGCTTATTTGAATTCCGGAAGCACACTTTCTTATCCATTATCCAATGATGGAAAAGAAAGGCGGGTCATGTTATCTGGGGAAGCTTATTTTTCTATAAAACATGATGCGGAGCGTCCTTTTATCGTTAGTGTGTTCGAAGACAGGATGAAAGTGAAAGTCCTCGGGACAGAATTTAATGTTCAGGCTTATAAAAATGATAATATCATACAAACAACCTTAGTAACAGGATCGGTTAACATTGAAACGAAAGATATAAATGGGGAAACAATTGAAAGAAATTTGTCTCCGGCTGAAAAAGCTATTTATGATTTGTCGAATAACACTTTGGACGTTATAAAAGTGGATGTTGAAAGTGAGATTGCTTGGAAAGAGGGACGTTTGATTTTTAAAGAGACACCTCTACCTGATGTATTGAAAAGCTTGGCTAACTTTTATGACGTGGATTTTGAAATTCGGGACTCGGTACTTAATTCATACCGTTTTACAGGTACTTTTAACAATCGGCAGTTACCGCAAGTCCTGGATTATCTACGGATATCTTCTCGTATTAATTATTCGATAAAGCGAATGGAGGCGGATGACAGCTTGTCCGAACAACGAGAACTGGTGGTACTTCAAAAGATGAAATGATAATAAGTTTTCTGAATATAAATGTTGAACTTAAATTTAATGCTTATGAGATAAATTAGAGAAAAAGGATGTAAAAGTAGAGAGTCTGACGAAGAAATATTCGTGATTTCCTTCGCCAAAATAATTAAGAGTCTGTATTTCCAGACTAAATTTTAATCTTAAATCAATAATTACAAGTATGGCTAAAAATGATGATGGCTGGCTGGATAAGATATCTTATCCAATACCAGATTTAGGAAAATCTGGTATTTGTCGTGTATTCAATTTGATTTTTTTACTTCTGTTTATATCTGTTGAAGTGGCATTCTCTTCTAATACTTATGCCCAAAACACAGTGTTATCCATAAGTGCTGAGAAAAAGAGTATAGCAGAAGTGTTGGACGTTATAGAAAATAAATCGGATTTCCATTTTTTCTATAATAGTAAGTTAGTAAATGTAGATCGCAAAGTTACATTTGAAGTTAACAACAAAGATGTTTTTACGATTTTAGAAATCTTATTCAAAAACACCAATATCGCTTATAGAGTTGTTGATAAGGATATAATCTTAACGGCATCAGCAGCTTCGAAAGGTGAAAAACAACAAGCTAACAGGCGGATTACGGGAGTGATTAAAGACGTAACAGGTGAACCCGTTATTGGTGCAAATGTCGTGCTAAAGGGAGACAATGGAACTGGTACGATCACTGACATAAATGGCCAGTATAGTTTGGAGGTCCCTCAAAATGCAATTTTAATAATTTCTTATATCGGATATACCCCTGTAGAAATTCCGGTAAAAGATCAATCAGAGATTAATGTAACATTAAAAGAGGATTCACAAGCGATCGAAGAGGTT
The DNA here is from genome assembly GCF_003477465.1 of Parabacteroides sp. AF48-14. NCBI lineage: Bacteria > Pseudomonadati > Bacteroidota > Bacteroidia > Bacteroidales > Tannerellaceae > Parabacteroides > Parabacteroides sp. AF48-14. Next base: position 36,487 of record NZ_QUDI01000044.1, on the reverse strand, counting down.
GTCGTTGTCGGTTACGGTACCCAAAAGAAGGTAAACTTGGTTGGAGCGGTTGCAGCAGTCAATGTTGACGAAAAAATAACAAGCCGTTCATTATCCAACGTTTCAACTGGTCTTTCCGGCTTAATACCCGGTTTGCAAGTTTCCCAAACAACCAGTATGGCGGGTAATGATAATGCATCTTTGATGATTCGTGGTATGGGTACGGTCAACAATACCAGTCCGTTAATTGTAGTTGATGGTATGCCTGATGTTGATATCAATCGTATTAATATGGCAGATGTTGAAAGTATTTCTGTATTAAAAGACGCAGCTTCGGCTTCTATCTACGGATCTCGTGCAGCCAATGGAGTTATCTTGATCACAACCCGTACAGGTAAAAAAGGAAAGACGAGCATCAATTTCACCGGTTCTTATGCTATAGAGAAACCGTCACGCTCTTATGATTTCATGGATGATTATCCACGTGCATTAACACTACATCAATTCAGGGCTGCATCGGGTACTAAACGGGAAAGTTATAATTTTAAGGATGGGACGATTGATCAATGGATGGCGTTAGGCATGATCGATCCGTTGCGATATCCGAATACTGATTGGTTCGATGCATTTATGCGAACCGGTACTCTTCAAAACTATACGCTTTCAGCAACTGGTGGAAATGATAAATCGAATTTCTACATTTCTATCGGTATGATGGATAAAGAGGGTATTCAGATGAAAAACGATTTCAAACGTTATAACACCCGTTTCAATTATGACTATAATATGTTCAATAATGTGAAAGTCGGTGCTCGTGTTGATGGCAACTGGTCTGAATTTACTTATAGCGGCTTTGCCGATGGAATCACAAATAATGATACAAGCGATTCCGGCGGCGGTGATATGCAATATGCAGTTGCCGGTATTACACCTTATGATCCTGTTACAGGTCGCTATGGTGGGGTTATGGCTTACGGCGAAGATATACAGGCCTATAATCCGTATGCCTTTTTTGACAGCCGTAACCCGAAACAGACTCGCCAGCAGCTGAACGGAAGTCTCTTTTTGGATTGGGAAGTGTTTAAAGGATTTACGGCCCATGTGGATTATGCTTTGAGTTTTAGTAACTATTTTCAGAAAAGGGCTGACATGCCGACTGATGCAGCTTACGATTTTCAAACCGGACAGAACCTCGGACGTTACTATGTTGCAGATAATGTGGGGGTAAGCGACAATAATACTACTAACTATAAGACGCAACTGAACGGTCGCTTGCAATATGAAACGACAATCGCGAAGAATCATCATATAGGTGCCATGTTTGTCTATAGTGAAGAGTATTGGCACACCCGCTCAACAGGTGCATCCCGTAACGATCGTATCCATCCGTCTACCAGCGAAATCAATGCCGCTTTGACGAATGTTCAGAGTAATTCGGGAAGTTCTGCTTCCGAAGGTTTGAGATCTTATATCGGCCGTCTGAACTATAGTGCTTATGACAAGTACTTATTGGAATTCAGTTTTCGTCTGGACGGTTCTTCAAAGTTTGTCAAAGGTCATCAGTATGGTTTCTTCCCGACTGTTGCGGTTGGGTGGCGTTTCACCGAAGAAGAGTTCCTGAAGAAATATCTCTCCTCATGGTTATCCAGCGGTAAACTTCGTGCCTCTTGGGGTAAGTTAGGTGATAACTCCGGAGTCAACCGTTTTGAACAGTTGGAAACATTAACCGCCATGAATTATATGTCAAGTGATGTCGTTAAGGGATTTGTCAACAAGAAAATGATTAATAAAGATCTTTCTTGGGAAGTTTCGACTGATATCAACGTTGGTTTGGATTTAGGTTTTTTGGATAACCGCTTACGCACGGAAATAGATTTTTATAACCGTTTGCGTACGGGTATGAATCGTCCGTCCCAAATGTCAATACACTTAACTGGGGCTTATAGTGCTCCTCGTGCCAATATCGGAGATTTGCTAAACAGAGGTTTGGAATTGAACTTGACTTGGAAAGATAAAATCGGTAATGTAGAATATTCTATCAACCTGAATGGAGCTTATAACCGGACAGTATTGAAAGAGTGGAATGAATTTCTTAGTCGTGGCTGGATATATTTAGATATGCCTTACCATTTCTTATATGTTTATGAAAATAATGGTATTGCTCAAACTTGGGAGGATATTTATAATAATACCCCCCAAAGTTTATCGCCAGGTGATGTGATTCGTAAAGATTTGAATGGTGATGGTATAATCGATGGTAAAGACAAGAAAGCTTATCCGAATATTCAAAGAGATCGTCCAACGACAACTTACGGTATCACTTTACAGGCTGCTTGGAAAGGATTTGATATCTCGATGTTGTTTAATGGTGGATTAGGGCGTAAAGATTTTTGGCTTACGGATTTCAATCAGACAAAAATTAATGATAGACGTTATGCCTCCACTTGGGATCATTGGACAGAACCTTGGTCTTTGGAAAATAGAAATGGAGCATGGCCGAGGTTAGGATCGGATACGGATAGAAGTGATAATAATTTCTGGCTCTATAATATGAATTACTTGAGAATGAAAAATATCATGTTGGGATATAATTTGCCCCAAAAACTCTTGTCTAAGATCTCAATGACAAATTTGAGGATTTATGTATCTGCCGAGAATTTGTTTACTGTAACACAATATCCGGGTTTGGACCCTGAAAAGAAAAACAGTACTCGTGACTTATATCCGATTAACCGGTCTTTCTCAATTGGTCTTAATGTTAGTTTTTAAACAGTAATGGTATGAAAAATAATGGATTTAAAATATTAACAATCGCATGTGTTGTTGGCGCCAATCTGACGTTTTCTTCATGTGTAGATAATTTATTGAACCAGACTCCGGCAGGAGAACTTGCTTCTTCCTTATATTGGAAAACCGAAAGTGATGCCGAATATGCGATCAATGGGGTTTACAGTCAGGCGCGAGCTATGTTCAACCGTGATTATGTATTCGATGGAAATACGGAATATCTGAGATTCAGGGGAAATGTTGGGACGTCTCAAGCTACCGGAGACAGAAGCATTGCCTACCGTAATGGAAAGTATGACAATCCTTCTGCTACATACGGAAGTAATTTTGATACTTACTATCAATATGCTTATGCAACGGTCAATCGTGCTAACTATGCTATTCAAAATATAGAGAATATGCTTCCTGATGCAAAGACAGAAGAATCTAAAGCAAAGTTGGAAGCTTTTATCGGTGAAGCCAAAATGTTGAGGGGTATGGCTTATTTCCGCTTGATCTCGATGTGGGGAGATGTTCCGTATTTTGATAAGATCATAGAAAGCAACGATGAGGTAGCTAACATCTCACGTACATCGATCACAGAAATCAAACAGCATATTTATGACGATTTTACTTATGCTTGGGAAAAATTGCCGGCAAAACCTGTGGCATTAGGACGCTTTACCAAGTGGGGAGCTTTGGCATTTCGGGGTAAGCTGCAACTTTTTTGGGCTTGTTGGAATCGTACATCTTGGCCTTGGGATACACCTGTTTCTCCTGATGGAGGTTGGCCGGAGTTGGATACATTCACACCAAGTGCCGCCGAATCGGCACAAGCGTATAAAGATGCAGCTGCTGACTTTAGGAAAGTGATTGAGGAATCCGGTCTTGCATTGTTCAAGAACGGTGAGCCGGGTGACTGGGGTGAAATGGGTGGATGTGAAATCTTGCCGAATTATTTCCATCTTTTCTTGCCGACAGCCAATGCAGATCCTGAGCTAATGGTTGGATTTACACATGGTGGTACCGGAACCGGTCAAGGTGAAGAACTGATGAGGGATTTTGGTACACGTGCTACAGAAGGTAGCCAAGGTTGGGGACAACCACGCGCAGAATTGGCCGATCGTTATCAGTCTACTATTACCGGTGATTTCTGCGAGAAACTGATACCCAAGAATCCGACAGATGAAGACGCTCGTACGGCAGTTAATTCTGCCTTGAACCCGGAATCATATAAAGATCGTGATTACCGAATGAAATCAACTTTATTATGGGATGGAGAAACGATGGTGACTATGTTGAGTTTGGCTTTCGACCAAATCCGTAAATACCAATACAAGACATTGAAAGGTACGGTTGATGGGTATGGAGCTATCAATGCCGATGGCGACCAGACTGGTTATATCATGAGAAAGTTTGTCCGCAATTATGCCGGACAAGGTCGTTCGGACGGTGACTACCATATGCCGGTCATGCGTTTGGCAGATGTCTATCTGATGTATGCGGAAGCAGCCAATGAGGCTTATGGCCCTATAGGTGATGGAGGTTTGGCGCTTGATGTTGTCAACCGGGTTCGTCATCGTGGTAACTTGCCGGCATTGAAGCCTGAGAAATACACGGACAAACTGACGTTCTTTTATGCAATCGAGCAGGAAAGAATCATCGAGCTGTTTGCTGAAGGCCAGCGTTTTTTCGATCTTCGCCGTTGGAGATCCATAGAACGGGTTTTCTTGCCGCCGCAAACATCTCCGGGTGTTAGAATGTATGATACACATGGAGCTTTGAGGCAGACTGTTTTCAATAATACACCTTTGTTGAACTATCAACGGAACTATATTTTCCGGATTCCGCCTTCTGAAAGAAATAAAAATCCGAATTTAACACAGAATACACCATGGTTATAATTAAAATAGGATGATATGAAAAAGATGATTAATAAAATATGTTTATTCCTGTTCACAACCCTGCTCATGGCAGCTTGTACTGATTTTCCTGTAGATGAAGATGGTTTGCTGATCACAACAAGGGCGGAATGTTATGTGAGCAATTTTGATTTGTGGGATACTGATTATCAAACAATCAAATTAGGTAATGCTTATGTTGATACGACTGCTCAGGTTGCTATCATGTATGTTAAATTCGGTACGCCACTTAACAATTTGTGGCCTCGTATTTCTCTTTGTGAAGACGCAAAATTGGCTCCTAAAATTACAGGTTGGATGGATTTTTCAGGTTCTAAGATGGATATGGATTTTGTCGAAGGTGACTGGAAATCAGGAAATCCGTCAGGCCAGTTAGGCGAACGTATCGTCAGTAACCCGTCGGCATTTCCCTCGACGGCTAAACGGTTTACAGTAATCGCTGGTAATCGTGAAATAAAGAAGGAATATGTATTCCTTATAGTAGAAAGACCGTTGCAATAATAAAAAATGAAAAGTATGAAACTGAAATATTATTATTTTATATTGCTGTCATTTGCTTTAACTTTGGTTGCATGTGATGATGATCCTGTATTATTGAAGGATCCTGTATCTGCGTTAAGCAATGATTGCATTAAACGCAGTCTGCCTATAGCACCGAATATCGTAGGCAATGAGATTGAATTTGCATATGCGATGGCAATTCCCAAAGAATTGGGAAAACTGTCATCCGCTCAAGTCGTGAGTAGTATAGCCGGAGCTGCCGGTACCTATTTTGATCCTAATTCGTATTATACCAATTCGTCCGGTAAGGATATTCCGGTAAAAGTTTGTTCTGATTCGCAAACAAGCGGGGCAACAACTACCATAAACTTTACAGTTGATACTTGTGCGGCAACCTTGCGTTTTTATTATATAATTCCAGAGGAGGCTCGTGGAAAAGAGGTACGGTTCTCTTTCTCAGTTAAAGCCAGTAATGGTCAGACTGCGGAATACCAATTAGGGCCGTATAAGATATCAAAAATGGATATGATCAAAAATTTATCAGTGACTAATGACAAATGTTATCTCTCATTTTCGGAAGAAGGAGAAGCTGTACATATTTATTCTAAGGAAGACTTGTTAGCCGATCCTTCATTAGCCGCGAAGATTGATATTATGTATGCTTACAGTGAGAAGACAGATTTGTCACACGCTTTCTACACAGGCTCTTCTCCTAAAGAATATATGGAAGATGCGGAACTTCCTTCCGGTTTTGTCAATAATACCAAGATGATTAAAATGTATGGTTTACAAGATCGTCAATTGGCCGATTTGCAATATAGTAAATTTGTTGATGATTTGGATTTTGAGACCATAGATATGTCGAAGGGAGTGAGCTATATTTTGGGATTGAAAGAAGAAGCCGGTGCCTGGGTTGAGACGGCTGATGGTAAGTATCGGGCATTCATTTATATCAACAAAGCACCGACTGGCGAAATGACTGTTAGTGCCAAAAGATATAAAATGTAAATTTATTTAATGGATTGATAGGTAGGCAAGTTGATGAGTTTGTATTTTTTGTTAACTTGCCTGCCAATTACCCAGTTTTGTTTTAGTCTATTCTATTATATAAACCAAATAATATCATGAGACACAATATACAATTACTATTGATCGTAAGCATGCTTTTGCTGGTGACTGACATTGGATTTGCCCAACAGTTTGTTCATCCGGGTATAGATATGAACCAAGCAGATCTGGAATATATGCGGGAACAAGTGTTGGATGGAAAGCAGCCTTGGAAAAGTGCTTATGATTTATTAAAAGAAAAAACATCTTTGAATTTTCAGGTAAAGCCTTTTGCTCATGTGATCAGCGGGCCTTATTCTAAGCCGGACATTGGTGGAAAGGAGTTGTCACAATCTGCACGTATGGCTTATAGTTGTGCTGTCTTATGGTATATTTCGAGAGACGATCGCTATGCGGAAATGGTGGTTGATATTATAGAGAAATGGGCTAATACCTTACGTAGTTTCGATGAAAACAATGCAAAACTGCTTGTTGCACTGACTGGTTATGAGTTTTGTAACGCTGCCGAAATTTTGCGGTATAACTATCCTGGGTGGCAAGAGAAAGATACGGAGAACATGAGCCGGCTGATGATGTCGGCTTTCTATCCGACTATTCGTTACTATTTTCCTGTTGCAAACGGTAATTGGGATGGGGCGATCATGCACACATTGTTAGCTATTGCCGTCTTTACTGGTAACCGGGAATTGTTTGATAATGCTGTTTATCATTATCTGCATGCCAATGCAAATGGTAGTCTGATCAAGTATATTTATCCTACAGGACAATGCCAGGAAACTCGCAGAGATCAGGGACATGTTCAAATGGGACTTTATGAGTTTTCAGGTGCGGCTCGTATTGCTTATACGCAAGGCGTGGATTTGTTTGGTGCGGCAGACAATAGATTAGCTTTAGGCTTGGAATATTCTGCGCGTTTTATTACCGGTGATTCTGTTTATGCTTACGGTGTCCCTTCGCAGAGGGAACGCTTCAAATACCGTTCGGGTTTTGAATATTGTATCGACCATTTTGCGGCAAAGGGTATTGATATGCCTTATTTGAAAGAATTGTGCAGTCGTACAGAGATGAATAATCCTGCAAGTGCGTTGTGGAAACTGACTGCATTCAGGGATGCGTTCCGGCAGAAACCTGCTGAGTTAACGGATGTTCAGGAAAGCAAGATAGCCTATCATGCAGGTGCTACACTGGAACAGACTCGACCGATTAGCCAGTCCATTATTGAAGTAAATGATCAGGAAGATCTCCAAACGATATTGAGGGCTAATGCGGGTTCTGGCAAAACAGTGTTCCTGCGTGCCGGTGAATATAAACTGAAACAATCATTGATCATTCCCTCGGATATACATATCTGTGGAGAAGGCCGGAGCACTGTTCTGATTTGTGAACCGACGGTCCGAACTGCAGCCATATTGTTGGGGGATTTAGAAGCGAAAAACATTACCATAGAGAATCTTATCGTGGAAGGAGCCAAGGAACATCAAGATGCTTATGATCCGAATTCAGGACGCTTTTATAGGACTGGGCGTTATAGCAATGCATTGGCTGGTATTTCCTTGCGAGGGGAGGCCGGACATACTTTTAGCAAGGTTAAATTGAAAGATCTGACTGTGATTAATTTCTCCAGATCTGGTGTTTACATATCGGATGCCAAAGGTGTGGAAATCGATCACTGTGATTTTACAGAAAATGGTGCACATGTTGTTCCCGGCCCAAGACTTCAACATAACCTGATGATACAACACTCCAGTGATATTATAATAAAGGACTCGCGGTTCGACACCTCTATACGCGGTTGTGGACTGGTTCTTGATCATTGTAAATCATTAAGGGTTGAGAACTGCGAGATTGCCAGAAATGGCTGGCATGGCATACTGATGGCAGAGTGTCACAATGGTGAAATTAGAAAATGTTTGATTGAAGGCAATGACGGATGTGGCTTTATGGGGGAATATTTACACGAGGGTTCCAGCCGGATTCAGATCAAACAAAATATGATTCAGTATAACAACAGCTACGGAATTCAGACATTTGCCCAGAGAGAAACCGATATCAAAGATAATCTCTACAGGTGGAATGGCAAAACAGAGCAACAGGAATACCTTTCTTCTGAGAAAAAACTGCAATTGGAACAATTAAATGAATAAATGATGAAAGTTCTATATAATATCATAGTTTTAGTCTTGTTTATCTGTTCTCCGGTTATGGCAGAGCGGCATCCGCATATCCTTGTCAACGAAGAGGATAAGGCTGCCATATTAGATAAAATAGAAAAAGAGACTTGGGCAAAACAAATTTTCAACCAGACGCAAGAGCGGTTGGAAGTTTATGTAGAGAGACACCAGGCAGATCCCCATTGGATTTTGGATCGCTATTTGATGAACAGGGTTCCGGGAAAACGTTACACTCATTTTATATCCGACAAAGAAGGAACACGGCTGATAGGCTACAGAGGCGACGCTCCGGTTCCGACTGTACGGGTTTCACCACATAAGCGTTCTCCGATAACAGCACAAGGCCGGGCTTATGTCGTCCCTGAAATAGAAAATCTTATTCCGAATGATACATCAATGACGATGAATTTGTTGAATCCTGTCACTCAGCAATATGAAAGAGTGGATCCGCAATCGTATGTGGCGGCGATTAATGGCAGAATCAACGTATTGGCTTATGAAGCTTCTGTTATTTACTGGCTGACGGGAGAAGAAAGGTATGCTAAATTTGCTGCTGATGTACTAAACCAATGGGTTAACGGGGTAGTATATCAGGAGCCGATTGACGGTCCGGGACGTACTGGATTTTTGGATATCCAGACATTGGGTGATGAGAAAGAGAAACCGTTGGTTTTGGCTTATGATTTCTTGTATCCTTATCTGGTGAAGCATGATTACTCTTTGGATAATTATGAAAAGGCTTTTGAAAAGATTGCCTGGACATTGTCATTCAGAGGGTATACAGGAAACAACTGGTTCGCGGCAGAAAGTTCAACGTTGGTTGCCGCCGCTTTGTCATTAAAGGATGCGCAGAAAAGAAATTATTATTTAGAGTTTTATTTGAGTCGGGATACGATTGTGGATGGTTGTGGGCAGTTAAGTCTACCTTCCGCAACAAAGCAATGGTTTACCGCAGATGGACATTGGAAAGAACCGGGAGGCTATCATAACTATCCTGTTTCGAAATTAATAGAGGCAGCTATGATGTTAGAGAATAATGGGTATCAGATTTTTAATAAATATCCTGAATTATTGAAGGCTGCTTATGTCATGTTGAAGTATTCTTTTCCTAATTTGACAGCTTCTGCTTTTGGTGATACCGGACGTCCGAGACAAAGCATTGAGTGTTTGGAAAGTGCTATAAAAATGGCTGATAAGTATTCATTATCAATTTTGCCGGATTTGGTAGATGCTGTGAAAATATTGGAAAATGCGGGCCTCTATGATCGTGAAAATACAGGGATAACCGGAGTGCTGTGTTTCTTGCCTAAACTGCCAGTCGTGAATACTAAAGGTGGAAAATTATGGAACCGGACAGAAAAATTGGATTTTGCATCTTGCTATCTTCAGAGAAATGGAATGGATCGGCAAAACGGATTGATGTGCGTTGTACAAGGAGCTACTTATAATCATAATCATTCTAATGGAATGAGTGTGGAATTGTATGGGGCAGGAACTGTGATGGGGATAGATCCGGGTAACGGTCCGACTTATGAGCATCCGATGCATGTGGAATATTATACCCAGTGGGCTGCACATAATACTGTGGTTGCAGCAGGATCTTCCACGTCGTTATCTCCTTTTAGAGGTGGTGGAGGTACTAAATCGATTGGAGCAGTAGAGTTGGTGTCGATGGAACCTTTAGCAGGGATAAAAGCACTTTCTGATGAGTTTTCTTATACATTGACTAAATACAAAGAAGGGGCGACAAAAACGAATCAGGAACGTTTACTCTCAATTGTACGCATAGATGAAGAACATGGCTTTTATGTGGATATTTACCGGTCTGACAATAAGGTAAGTAATGATTATTTGTATCATAATATAGGTGATAATGTGGAGCTTTATACGGTGGATGGTGATATAATAGAATTACAATCTATATCCTCATATCCTTGTGTCGGCAAAGATAGTCCTGGCTTGCGTTATTTTAAATCAGTCCGGACAACCGGTTGTTATGGAAAAGGCGTAGTGGCATTATTTTCAGCAGAGTCTTTGACTCCTAAACATGGATATATGAAAATGTGGATGCCGGCAACTCCTGATGTCTCTTATTTTACAGCTTTGTCTCCGGAAGCGAAGACAGCACAAGCACCCTATCTGCATAAACCTTTGCCTGTTGTTACTATGCGGATGGAAAAGGCTGCCGATAATCCTTTTGTTGCTGTTTACGAACCGACATCGGACGGTCTGTCTGGTGGGGTTATTAAAAATGTAGAACGGATAAAAATACCGGATGGAGTAAATGGTTCTGCTCTGACAGTAGAAACAAAGCAAGGGGATATTTATATTTTTGCCAGTACTCAAGAGCTTTTGGAAATTCCTGTCAGGGGAAAGAAATGTTGTGCCGATTGGAATATTTTTGCGCATACGAAGGATAAGAATATGATTTATGTCGGAAGCGGAACTTTTGCTGAAGATGAGAATTTCGAGATAAGAGCAAAAAAGAAGGGGAATTTTTTCCTGGAATATGATCAAAAGCATCTTTTGGTTCGTTCTAATGTCCCTATAGAAGTGATACCTAAGGATAAATCGGTTAATGAAAAATTGAGAGGGGAGAGTTATATCGATGCAGGTGAAAAATTATTTCCGTTAGAATAATTCTCTGATTTAAAATATTTAGTTGTAACTTAAATAATACCATGTATATGATGAAAAGGAATTTAATGAAACTGCTGTGTTGGTTTATTTTGTTGTTCTGTTTCCAAACAATAATGGGAAAGACTGATTCCGATATAGAAAAATTGCGGAAACTTTTTGCAGAACAAGCAATGAAACCAATTATTAACGAAGAAAAGATTAATACTCTATTGGAGTCAATACAACCAGACGGAACTTGGCCAGGTATTGATTATGTCGATACGACCCGTACTGCTTTTCAACATGAACGGCATCTTGGTAATATGTTGGCATTAAGCATTGCTTATAAAAAAGACGGGTCTCTTTACAAAGGAAATAAGCAGGTGAGAAAGGCTATTCACCAATCATTGGCTTTTTGGTTGGCAAATGATTTCATTTGTGAGAATTGGTGGTGGAATCAGATTGGCACTCCTAACGTGATGGTGAGTATGTTGTTAATACTTGATAAGGAATTGTCTCAAGAAGAATCAACTCGGATGCTAAAGATAGCGGAGCGTGGAAATATCAATGCCTGGGGGGCACGGCCCAGCGGGGATCGTATAAAGATTGCAGGGTTACAGGCAAAAGCAGCCCTGTTTAAAAGAGATGCGGAAGAGGTTGCCATGCTAATGAAAATCATAGAGGGAGAAATCAAGTTCTCAACTGAAAGAGGTATGCAACATGATTTTAGCTTCCATCACCGGACGGATTGGGTAAATAACACTCTTTCTTATGGTTCCGGTTATGCCAGTGCTTTTATAGAATGGGCATCGAATGTGGCAGATACGAAATTCCGCTTTTCGGACCAAGCAGTCAGATTGCTGATTGATTATTATATTGATGGTATTTGTAAACAGATGATCTATGGGAAGATTTCGGATCCAGGTATCTTGAATCGAGACATCACTCGACCGGGTGAAGAGAAGGTTTGGGGGGCTTCTGATCCTGAAAAATTGAAAAACTTGACGAATTATAGGCAAGCTGAATTGGAAAATATTATTTGTTTGAGAAAAGGAGACCCTTCATGTCGACCAGCCTCTTTCGCTAAATTCTTTTGGCGTACGGATCATTTTGTTTTCCAACGTCCTGATTTTTACACCTCAGTCAGAATGTATTCAACTCGTAATGCGAATATGGAAGAACCTTACAACGGAGAGGGACTGATGAACCATTTTAGAGGAGATGGAACAAATTATCTTTCAGTCCGGGGAGATGAATATAAAAGATTGACGCCTGTTTGTGATTGGATGAAGATTCCGGGAGCAACGATTGTGCAATTGGATAAAATGCCAGGTGAGAATGAAGTGCAGAAATGGGGACTGACTGATTTTGTGGGTGCGGTTACAGATGGTTTGTATGGTGCTGTCGGTTTCAATTTCAAGAGTCCGCATACAGGTTTGGCAGCCAAGAAAGCCTGGTTCTTCTTTGACAAGGAATATGTTTGTCTGGGCACGGATATCTCAAGCCGGATGAAGTATCCGGTCTCAACTACAGTCAATCAATGTATTTTGAATGGAGAGGTCACGGTGAGCGAAACAAAAGGCATCGATGTTCAAAAGCAAGGCGTTCGCAACATTGATGGTGCACAATGGGTGATCCATGATAAAGTGGGATATTATTTCCCTAAAAAGGAGAATATTACGTTGCTCAATCAGAAAGTTAGCGGGAGTTGGAGTATCGCAAACCGGCAAACCAGTACACCGAAGGAAACCGTAGAGCAGGAGGTTTTTACCCTTTCCATAGATCATGGCGCACATCCGGACAAGGGTGACTATGCATATATTGTGATCCCTTCCACGGATCGTTCTTCTATTGAAAGGCAGGTGAGAGAAGCAGGAATCGTGACTTTGGCAAACAATAAAGAGTTGCAGGCTGTCCGCCATGATGGACTGAACATGGCTTATGCCGTATTTTATAAAGGCGGGACCCTCCAAGTGAATGAAAAGATAGTTGTGACGATGGATTCTCCGGGAATGTTGATGTTGAAGTATAGTGAATCTGGTGAAATCCTTACATGGGGTGTTGCTGATCCGGCTCATTTTTTGAAGAAGATTCATTGGTCTGTCAATCAGAAGTTAGGTGACTCCGGTCAGGAATGTATTCAGAGCGAGTGGGATGAAAGCACCGGCTCTTCTCGTATTGCGGTGGATTTACCACAGGGAGAATATGCCGGAAAGAGTATTGTGTACCACAAATAATTTAAATTTAATAAGTATGAAAACACGAATTATTGTTTTTTTGATGGCATTGTTGTGTTGCCATTGTTTCTCTTTTGCACAAAAAGAGTTTGTGTCCCAATCTACCCGCCTTGGCGGACATCCTCGGATTCTATTGCAGAAAGGCGAAGAGAAAGCTTTGAAAAAGGTGATAATGAAAGATGCGATATGGAAAGATATTCATCAGTCACTATTGGATGAGGCTGAAGATATTGTAAAATTACCATTGAATGAACGGATAAAGACGGGCAAACGTTTGTTAAGTGTATCAAGAGAAAATTTGCGCCGTATTTTTATTCTGAGTTATGCGTATCGGATGAGTGGGAAGAGTGAGTTCCTAAAACGGGCAGAAAATGAAATGTTGAAAGCTGCTTCTTTCTCTGATTGGAATCCGTCTCATTTTCTGGATGTGGGAGAAATGACGATGGCATTAGCTATCGGCTATGATTGGCTCTATCCTCAATTATCGGCGCAGACAAAAAATGTAATAGAGAAAGCTATTGTTGAAAAGGGTTTGAAGCCTTCTTTTGATGAACGATATAACTGGTTTGTTGATGCTGTTCATAATTGGAATCAAGTCTGCCATGCCGGTGTTACTTATGGAGCTCTGGCGATATGGGAGAAAGAACCGGAACTGTCCCGGACAGTAATAAACCGGGCTATAGATAAAATATCCATTCCAATGGGGCATTATGCTCCTGATGGTGCTTATCCCGAGGGTGTCGGTTATTGGGATTACGGAACGTCTTTTAATGCAATGTTTCTTAGCGCTATTGAAAAGATTTTCGGAACGGACTACGGCTTGAGCCAGTTGCCCGGTTTCTTGAAGACAGGTGAATATATATTACATGCGGTAACGCCGGGCCTGAAAAATTTTGCATATTCGGATAATGGGGCAAACGCATTCTTGGCTCCGACTATGTTTTGGTTTTATGATAAAACAAAGGACGCTTCCATTTTGTATAATCAGGCACAACTGTATAAGAAAGATGGGCAAAAACGTATCAAAAGGGATCGTTTGGCTCCGGCAATGCTAATTTGGGGTGCCTCTGCTTCATTAGCTAATCCGCAGAAACCTGTACAATTATCATGGAAGGCTCAAGGTGATAATCCTGTTTGTTTTATGCGTTCTTCCTGGAATGATCCTTTGGCTGTTTATGTGGGAGTGAAAATGGGATCTCCATCTGTTAATCACGGACATATGGATGTCGGTAGCTTTTTGTTTGAAGCAGACGGTGTCCTTTGGGGTATGGATTTGGGCGGAGAAGATTATAATAGATTGGAGACGAGAGGCGTTGATTTGTGGAATACGAAGCAAAATTCCCAGCGTTGGGATGTTTACCGCTATAATAATTTAGCACATAATACATTATCATTTAATCATAAATACCAGAATGTAAAAGGGAAAGCTCAAATTGATGGATATTCGGACCAGGAAAATAATATGTATGTTATTTCTGATTTGACAGCTGTCTATAAAGATCAAGTGAAAAGTGCAAAACGGGCTGTTTCTTTGGTTAATAAAGAATATGTAGTGGTGGAAGACATGGTTGAAGCAACCCAACATTTTACAATGATGACATGGACTATGGTTACCCCTGCTTCGGCTAAAATCTTATCAGATAATGTGATGCTATTGGAAAAAGATGGAAAGAAACTATATGTAAAGGTTGAAGGCCCGAAGAAAGTCCGTTGGCATATTTCACCTGCTCAATCTGATTTTAGTTGTGATTCTCCTAATCCGGGTATTTCGGTTATTGGATTTGATACGGACTTGGAATTATCCGCTAAGCAAAAAATTAAAGTATTCCTTTTGCCGGGAGAAAATAAAAATGTTACATATCAATCAGTATTATAAAAATGAAAAAAGTATCCTCCTTTATCTGCATGGGGTTAATAGCTCTTTCCTGTTCGGGAGAAAGAGCGAGTGATTTGGTAAGTCAGGATTTTTCTTTTGCAGACAAACAGTTACGTTATGCTTTGACTGAGGTCGAGAATGTTCGGAATTCTTTGGGAAAGACGCCGGAAGAATTACCTTCCCCTCGTAATATTCAAGCTGACGGCTCTTTGCGTTTAGTTCGTGCCCGGGATTGGTGTAGTGGTTTTTTCCCCGGTGAACTTTGGTATATGTATGAATATACAAGGGATAACTTCTGGAAAGAGAAGGCCGAGTTTCAAACTGAATTATTGGAGCCCTTAAAATCATATAAGGGAACTCATGATCTGGGCTTTATGCTATATTGCAGTTATGGAAACGGATATCGTTTGGAGCAATCTGAAAAATATAAACAGGTTTTACTGGAGGGGGCGAACTCTTTAGCTTCTCGTTTTATCCGGTAGTCGGCTGTATTCGTTCCTGGGACCATAATGGCGACAAATGGGAGTATCCGGTTATTATAGATAATATGATGAATCTTGAATATCTGTTTTGGGCGACTAAAGCTTCCGGCGATTCTATATTTTATAAAATAGCAGTAACACATGCTGATAATACGATGAAGAATCATTTCAGAAAGGATTATAGCTCTTATCATGTTATTGATTATGATACTATAACCGGCAACGTTCGAAATAAACATACACATCAAGGTTATGCGCATGAGTCTGCTTGGGCACGCGGGCAAGCATGGGGATTATATGGCTATACGATGTGTTACAGGGAAACGAATGACAGGAGATATTTAAAACAGGCCGAGCAGATTGCTTCTTTTATATTTAATCATCCTAATATGCCGTCGGACTTAATTCCTTACTGGGACTATAATGATCCGGAAATCCCGGCCTCACCCCGGGATGTATCGGCTGCCACTATAACGGCATCTGCTTTATATGAGCTTTCTACTTTTTCAGATAAAGGTAAGCAATATAAAGAATGGGCTGATACAATTTTGAAGAATTTGACAGAATCGTATATGGTTTCTTTAAATCAGGGATATGGTTTCTTATTGCGTTCAAGCACTGGCCATAAACCAGCAGGAACAGAAATTGATGTGCCAATCGTTTATGCTGATTATTATTTCTTAGAAGCGTTGACTCGGAAAAAGAATCTGGAAAAATAAAATGCAACTGGGGTTTGCCTTTGTAAAGAACATAGGATGAACAAAAAGAGCTTCCGTCTCTCATTATGAGGCGGAAGTTTTTTTGTTTGCCCGGCGTGGGTATGTTATTCTGTATAAAACAAAAAAGTCAACAATTATTGTGAATCCTTTTAGGGAAATGTAGCCTTATATTACTCTTTATATAAAGGGGGATAACTAAAATGGATATAACTACTTAAATTTATATATTATGAGATGTAACCGACGAAATTATAAAGACAGTGCATTGCTTTATATGGAAGTTTGCTTCTACTGCCTGCCTGTGATCTGAAAAAGGGAAGGCAGTCCTTTGTTTCCTTCACCGAAGAACAGGCCGATTGTATCGGGGCAATTTGTGAACAGATTATTCCTACGGATGAATATCCCGGGGCGTTGGATGCCGGAGTGTTGAACTATATTGATAAACAGCTGTATCAACGTTTCTCGGAACAAAAGGCGCGTTATGAGGCCGGTGTAAAGGCAGTGAATGCCTATTGTAAAGAAATTCTGGGGAAAAACTTTGTAGCCTTGGAGTGGGATGTGCAGACAAAAGTCTTGCAGGATATGGAATCGAATAAGCTGCCGGAGAAGTATTGGCAGGATATCTCTCAATCCGGTTTCTTCTGGATGGTGCGCCAGCACACTATGCAGGGCTTCTACGGCCCGCCACATCACGGGGGGAATAAAGACTACGTCAGCTATCGCATGATGAAATTAGATATCCATTTTTAGTAGGACAAAACAGGTATGGCAAATAAACAATATACAGCAATCGTCGTAGGCGCCGGCGCCGGAGGTGGAATCGTGGCAAAAGAACTGGCATCTAACTATATTAAAGTTACCCTTTTTGAACGTGGAGACTGGCCCTCTTACGATAAGCATTTCAATGACGAGCTGATTTCCCAGCGTGTACAGGATTTGGGTGCGTCTTTTGGACCCGATGGTAAAAAGAATCCGAGAGTCATCAATTCGTTGGATGGAAAACGGTGGGTGGGCGATTATGCCGTCAATCATGTTTGAATGAAAAAGAAAATACTTTATTGGGGAATACTGCCTGCGGCTGTTCTTGTCGTGATAGCTGCCTCTTATGCCACATGGAACCGGTTGGACCCCGACTATACTTGTGCCCGATGCCATGAAATAAGCACGGCATGTGCAAAGTGGGAACAGTCGGTCCATGCAGATGTCACCTGCACTGACTGTCACGGTACGGCTCTCGAAAGTTTCAACAGCATGTCCGAAAAACTGAATATGGTTTATAAGCATTTCACCACAAAAAAGACTTTCGAAGATATCCATTTGACGGAAAAGCAATCTTTGGCCCTTGCCAACCGGTGTGCGGAATGCCATCAGGCCGAACAGGCATCGTGGATGTCGGGTGCTCACTCCACTACTTACAAGGATATTTTTATGGATGTCGAACATAATAAGATGGAAAGGCCATACTGGGATTGTTTCCGTTGCCATGGTATGTTTTATGACGGGGATATAGACGACTTGATGGCGATGGAAGGCGGGCCGGAAAACTGGCATATCAAAGACGCTTCCCAGATGGATAAACCGACCATCACGTGTCTTGCCTGCCACCAGGTTCACCACGAACAGCCCAGAGGTATGAATTATAAGGATATGGACGAAGCTTCCCGCGGCGCATTGGCCCAAAAGGCCAAATATCCTCCGACAGCTCTCTATATGCGTGCCGATAAACGGCATATGCCGGCGGATAAATTGCTGAAAGAACAGATATTTGCAGGCGATTCCCTTGTTGCTGAAATAAAGGATGCCAATACATTGCTGTGTATGCAATGTCACGCTCCGGGCACGAATCACCAGTTGGGTTCCGGAGATGACAAAACAACTATAGGAGATTTCAAGGATATGTCCTGTATCACCTGTCATGATCCGCATTCCAATCAGTTGAAGACATCACACCGGAATGTCCACAAAAAGCTTTTTAGCGCGCTGTCAAAATAAGGGCTTATTGTATAAAACGTATTTTTAAGGCTTGGAAGAGAGCCGAAAGCGAAGAAATGTTAATCCGCTTTTTTGACCTCAAAAAGGGACTTTTTCGCCTTTTTTGAGCGTTTTCCCCAATTACGACCGTCCTCTTTGCCATTACGACCGTGCTAATGTGTAGTGCACTCGGCACCTCGCGAAGATTAGGACGGTCGTAATGGCGATTTAGACGGTCGTAATTGGAAAGAGGACCGTCTTTAGGGCAAAAAAGCCCCTGAATTTCCTTGGGATATTTGGAACGCCGTCCGTTTTATTTTCAAATATTCGATTCTCCGGGAGTTAAGGTTTATCACATTGTCGGCGTTTTCGCTTTTTGGTAATCAAATTGTACGCTTTCCGGAATGGGCTGCGCACCTCATTTTTTCTATTGTCATTCGATCAGCTTAAAACCATGAAAAGAGTCAAACCAAAATCGATCAAGATTTCGGACGAAATAGAAAAACAGTCGAAAATGGGGGTTATTGTATTTTGTCAGGTTTGCAAGGAGGTTTAAAACCTGACAAAAGTGAGCTATAAATAATTTATCTGTGAGTTTTAGACAAAAGAACAAGTGATGGTTACCCCCTCCCGTTAAATCATTATTTATTATTTTTAAACTGCTAAGCATTGAAATAAATGGATTCTTTCTTTTCATTCCATATAAATATAATATTACCTTTGCATGAGTGCGACACACTTTATAAGAAGTGGTTATACGTCTTAAACAACATCGAGATCATGGAACGATTACCCCAAGAACTGAACAATCAGATATTCCGCAAGCTGAAAAGCATTGTGGAGGTAGAGCGCATGACCCCCGACCAGCGTCTGGAATATGAATTAAGTCTCTCCGTCGAGCGCGACCTTTCTGCTGTCCTCGATACAAGTTTTGAGGATGGGATGGAAAAAGGCAAGGCGGAAGGTAAAATCGAAGAACAACGTCTTATTGCTGCCAATTTAAAAAAACAGGGGATCAATATTGAAACAATTGCGCAATGTACCGGTTTGTCGGTGGAAGAAATTAACGGATTGTAATTTTTCAATGCTAATCAATTGAATCAGCCGGATTATTGAGCATACAATAATTCGGCTGATTTTGTTTCAGTTTTTCTTACACTTCATATGTACTGGTTTCAGGTAAACCTATAAGTTGTTTTTCCATCTTTTACCCCCTTTTTCGCCCTATCCCTTCAAAAACAACAAATTTGCACTTCGAGCACTACTTGAATGAAAGGGGTGTAAGTGATTATAAATAAGAAATATATGAACGAAGACGGGAGAACGCGAAAAAGCCCGTTTTTTAGGGGTAAAAACGACCTGTTTTTGACTTGTAACTGATTGGAAATAAAAAAGATAGGAGATAAAAGCAAAATGACGAAAAAAAACGTACGTTTAAATTCGTCACAAATTTACGCATACTTTTTAAACCTGCAATCCTTTTCTCAAAGTTTTTTCCTTTTTCTATGTCCTTTCTTATCAATTAGATAACTAAATAAGGACGAAAATACCGCTTTTCACGACAAACTCCGAAAGCCCCTCAAAAAATGACGAATTTAAACGTACGTATTTGTAGTCAAAATACAATCGTTAACATTCACAAGATGCTATACATTATATAATACATAAGTTTTATTACTAATTAAATTATTAAGTTATGAACAAAAGATTTTCTACTCTTTTGGCTGCCGTTCTGGTGGCAGGTAGTAGTTTTTCTGCAATGGCTGATGCGGTAGAGGTGGACACACTGAAATACTATCAGATTACAGCCGGTGACAGTAAAGCTCTTATCATTGGTCAAGGTAAGGATGGAGCTAAAGATAGTTTGGCTTTGATTACTAAGCCTACTACTGATGATGCTTTGAAGGACTACAATGCATCTCTTTGGCGCATCGTTGTTGATAAAACAACCGATCTGACAACAGGTGCTCGTTATGCAGTAGTGAAACTGGTCAACAAAAATGGCCAGCAATTGATCTTGTCTAATGCTTCTGCTGCAAACAAGTCATTCTACTATTCTAAACCTGCTTATGTTTCTACAAGCGGAACAGGTGCTTGGGCTCCGAAAGATGTGACACTGGAAGGTGATGATGAAGTTATTACTGTTGCTAACGGTGGTATGTCTTTGGTTACAACATCTTACAGCAATGGCAAATCTACCGGTCTTTACCTGGCTTATAAAGATGATGCTGTTAAGATTTTGAAGGTTGAACAGGATGGTCCGACGAGTGACTTGAAGTTCCCCGATAAAGCAGGTGCTACTGGTGAATTGAAATTAGTTCCGGCTTTGGCTGCTGATAAATTAGAATTAGCAGACACCGACCTGAATGAAGATGCAACAACCGATGCATTCTCATTGAAGTTCACTCCGGATACATTGGCAAGCGCAATCGGTAATCCGTTTACGGATAATAAGCTGGTTGCAATGGACTTGACGGCAATGTATTCGACAACTGTTTATGATGCTACAGCTTATGAAACAGCTTTAGATGCAGCTAAAGAAGCAACAGCTGAAGATCAGAAAGTAGTAAAAGAAGCTTGGGCTGCTTTTAAAGCAGAAACAGATGCTGCTATTAAATGGGGTGCTGCAAATGAATTTAATGGAACACTTGCTTCACAAGCTGGTAATGCTTCAGATATTACAGCTATGCTCACGGAATTAGGTCAGTCGAAAGCTACAGCTTCGGGTGCATTGGAACAATTGACTGCTGACGGTGCTGCAGGTACAGCATTTGATGCAGCTGTAGCCGCATTTAATGCTTTAACGAAAAGTAATGCAAAATTGAATTTGGCTGCAGGTCAAGATACAGCTGCTTTTCATAAAGCCGTTGCTGCTGCTGATAAAGCTTGGAAAGGTTTGACCGATTCAACTGCAAATGCTTATAAGGCTATTGAGTTGGTTGTTGCTAAACATCTTTCTAATCCGAATGCCACAACAAAGGTTACTCCTGATTTTACAGGAACATTATCTGGAGCTTCGGATGCTAATCGTGAAGCAATGTTTAAAGCTGATGGTGATGTATATGTACAGTATAATACAACAACAGCCGGTCTTTTGGCTGCTTTAGCCACTGCTGCTGAAGCATCAATGGTTTCAAAAGTCTCTGCTGATATCATGGCATCAGGCCAAGATGCCGCCGGTTACTACGCCCTCGCAATCAAAGACTCTTTGATCGATGGCAAGCAGGCTTATCTGTGTGTAGATACAAACTACATCGCTCGCAACGAACAATATTTCGGCTTCAAAGCTGATACTTTGATGATGATTAATCCGGAAGATGCAGAAGATGGTGTTGTTGCCGACTTCGGCCAGTGCATCAACCTGTTCGCATTCCAGTTGGTTGTCAATCCGCAGAATGTTGAAAATGATGAAATCCTGATCAATACATTTATGCCGACTCCGACAGAAGAGGGTAATTGGTATTCAGAAGGTGTTGTACCTCAAGCTGCAAACGTAGTACTTCGTACATTGGCAAAAGATGCACACCGTGAAGTTTCTGTAGCTGATGCAACTGATCCTGATGATCCGGCTCTTGCAAAACTGTTGAAAAATACCGTTATCACCTTCTCTACTCTTGAAGGTCCGAGACCTGATTTTAAGAAGGGCGAAGTTTACTTCATTAAGAGCCTGAAGAAAGATGATGCAAGAAAACCGTATCGTATCATTTCTTCTACAAGTAATGGTGATGAAGTAGGCGCTACAGCTGTTTATAACAATGTACCTTCTAATCAATGGTTGGTATCTAAGGCTGAAGAAGGTGTTTATACATTCATTAACCGCGATAATGGTACTGAATCTGAAGAATTGAATGATGTAAAAGTTATCGTTAGCGATGCAGAAAAGAACATCTATGTAACTGCCGGTAAGGATACGCTGGAAATCACTGCTGTTCCTGAAACAGAAGATGAATATTTAGGTTACAAGCACATCAACGATGCAGACAAAGATCATCTGACATTCAAACTGGCTGCTACTAATTTCGTAAATCCGGAAGCTAAATATTACCTGACAATGGGTGCCGACTCTTCTGTCGTCGCTACTGCTGATGCAGATAAGGCTCTGGAACTGAAAGCTAAGAATGGAGGCTGGTTGTACAACCTGGCAGACGAAAACCTGAGCGCTGCTTCTTATGGCTTCGAAATGTATCTGGGTAATGATACGCTGTATTTCACAGAAGCTGACGATCACGACTTGTTACTGACTAAGGTCGCTACAAAAGATTCAGTGAAGTTGCGTGCCGTAAATGACAATGCTAATCAGTATGAACTGTTGTGGAACGTTGTAGAAAATGGTAATTTGGAATCACCGAAGATTGCAATCGACCAGAATGGAAAAGCTGCTGTTGTAGCTGAAGACGAAATCACCAACTGGGCATTCAACCTGGAATCAGCTGTAACAGAATCTTATCTGAACGTAACAGACGCTCCGAAGAACGTAACGATCTCCCTGATGGGTGACGAAGCTTCTAAGGTAACAGCAGTTAAGCCGTTCGCCGTAATCAAACGTACAGGTCTGGAACTGAAAGCCGCTGCAACGGATAACGACTTCGTTCTTGGTTTGGATACAGCTTATGTAAACCGTCCGAATAACTACCGTTATGCATATTATATCACTAAACCGGTCGATACTGCAAAGGTTGGTTCATTCGATACAAAGGCTTATATGGTAAGCTATACAGACTCTATTACTCATAACAGTGATACCGTTAAATACAACCAGGATAACCTGACTCGTATCGGTTTCGTTCACGCTAACCGCGTAGAATTCGGTAAGAACGATTCTTTAGCTATTGCTAAAGTGGGTGCAAAATCAACTGATACATTGAATATCGCAGTTAAGAAGGGTATCACCAATGCAACATGGGCATTTGCAATCGACGAAGATAACGAAGGTTATTACAGAATCGAAGTTGCTCCGGCTGCAAGCAAAACTGATAGAACTTATGTAAGTTATCTGAACGGCATATTGGTATTGGGTAATAAGGAACAGGCACAGTTGTTCGCAATCAACGATACTGATTTGACTCCGACAGACAACGAAGTAATCGCAACATCTGAAGTGGCAGTTATCGCTGGCGAAGGTCAGGTAACGATAGTTGGTGCACAGGGTAAGAAGGTTATTATCACGAACCTCTTGGGCCAGACAGTTGCTAACACAGTTCTTACTTCTGACAACGTTACTATCGCTGCACCTGCCGGTGTAGTTGTAGTTGCTATCGAAGGCGAAGAAGCTGTAAAAGCAATCGTAAAATAAGAATGAAATTATAATCAAATAATTCTAAAACAGGCCGCGCGGGTTGTACGGGATGCATCCCATGTCAACACCAATTACCCTGTGAAGGCGAACAAGCGGTCAAGTTTAATATTAATAATACTAAAGTATATTGAATTTAAAAAGTTCAATGTAGCCGGTAACCCTGTGAAGGATGAAAGCATACAAAAGATAAGCCCCGGAGGTGGTCAAACATCTCCGGGGCTTTATTTTTTTCATCACTATATGGACCGGACAGATATTTTGAACCGGGTGCGGTAAACATTCTTCTTAAAAAAGATTACATTTGCAAAAAAGAATTCATTGGAGATCTGTCTGGAAAATGAATACCATTAGTTTTAGTGATATATATACCAATTACTACAAGCGGTCGTTTCTGTTTGTGAAATCGTATGTCCGGGATGATATGGTTGCAGAAGATATTGTTTCGGAAGCGTTGATCCGTTTTTGGGAAACCACTAAAAAAGAAACCGTAGAACATCCCATGTCACTGCTTCTGGCTATTTTAAAAAATGGGGCGTTGAACTATCTGAAACACCAGACGGTGAAAGATTCTGCAACAGAATCGATCTCATCTAAAATGATCCGCGACTTAAATTACAGGA
Source organism: Parabacteroides sp. AF48-14 (assembly GCF_003477465.1). Lineage (NCBI taxonomy): Bacteria > Pseudomonadati > Bacteroidota > Bacteroidia > Bacteroidales > Tannerellaceae > Parabacteroides > Parabacteroides sp. AF48-14. The sequence continues at coordinate 12,260 of NZ_QUDI01000044.1, read as the reverse complement.
TAACCACTTTGCAAGCTTGTGATCCGGAAGAAATCTATTCTTCTGAAATAACCGGGATCGTAGAAAAAACCTTGCAATCCTTGCCCGAACAAACCCGGCGTATCTTTGAGATGAGCCGCTATGAATCCATCCCCGTGAAAGAAATAGCCCAAGAACTCTCTCTCAGTACAAAAAGTGTTGAGTATCACATCACAAAAGCGTTGAAACTCTTGCGAGTCGCGTTGAAAGAATATCTTCCTCTTTTTTACTTTTTATTTATGCGATAAAATATTTCGAGAAATGACGATTTTGTTTTAGGGATTTCCATCTATGTGTTGTCTCTTCTATTAAGAGGTAAAAAAAGATGGATAAGAAACTATTACAGAAATATGTAGATGGAACGATCTCGTCTGATGACGTAGAGACTGTTGTGGATTGGTTGGATGCGGATGAAAATCACGTGAAAGAATTTATGGCTTTACATAAGCTGTATGATATTTCCATCCTTAACCAATCGATACAGGAACAAAAAAAGAAGAAAGGATATCGGGTCGTTTTTCGCAGCATAGTAAAAGAATTATTGAAAGTGGCGGCCATCGCCTTAATCTTGTTAGGCGGAAACTCCTTGCTGCAAAAGGAAATAGCAGAAGATCCTCCTCTTTTGTATCAGACCTTATATGTTCCGGCCGGACAGCGTGCCGAGTTGACGTTGCCGGACAGTACGAAGGTTTGGCTGAATGCTCATTCAAAGTTGGTCTATCCGGTTAACTTCCGGCAGGGAAGCCGGCAGGTAGAACTCGACGGTGAAGCCTATTTCGATGTCAGGCATGATGATGAAAGCCCTTTTATAGTTAAAACGAAATCAATGGATGTAAAGGTCTTGGGGACGGAGTTTAATGTGTTGGCCTATTCGGAAGTGGGAGAATTTAATATTTCATTGCTGCGGGGAAGCGTCGAACTCAGTGCTCCGGATCTTTCCCGGAAGTATAGGATGACAGCCGGGGAACAAGTTTATTATAAGGATGGTAAATATGTTTCAGCTCCGATAGGATACATGGATTACTTTAAGTGGAAAGAAGGATTGCTGTGCTTTAATAATCAGTCGATAGGCATTATCATTGATAAGCTGCGCCTGTATTACGATATCCGGATAGATGTGGCGGATCTGCCTTTCCTGAAAGAGCGGTATTCCGGTAAATTCCGTGTAAAAGACGGGGTTGAACAAGTCTTGAAAGTGCTTCAGTTGGAGCATAAATTTACTTATGTGAAAGATAACGAATTGAATCTGATAACTATAAAATGAACTGCCTATGGAGTAAGTGAAGTCAATTAAATGTAAAAACCGGATTATGGTTCCAGCATAATCCGGCCTAATGTCAGCCTGCTGACGTAACCTGTAATTAAATCAGTACTAACATTTTGAAAGTGCAAAGTTATGAAAAAAAAGTATGCGGGGATAGACTATCCCTTGTTATTAAGTGAATTTAAACATCTATGTAGAGTGATGAAGTTAATCTTAAGCTTGTTATTATTATGCGCTTCTACTGTTTTTTCCGTAAATGTGAATTCTCAGACTGCTCGCGTCAATATTGTTGCGAATGAATTGACAGTCAAAGAGATTATTAATCAGATAGAAGAACAGACAGATTTCCTTTTCGTCTATAACAACGAAAAGGTCGATTTGAACCACCGGATCTCTTTCAATGCTTCGGACGTCTCTGTATTCAATGTGTTGAACCAGATTTTCCGGAATTTGGATATTGTCTATGTCATGGAGGGTAATAACATCTTGTTAATGAAGAAAGGAACCCTTCCCCAGCAAGACACAAAGCTATTGAAAGGTATCGTGAAAGACCAGAGTGGAGAACCTGTGATCGGAGCCAATGTGGTCGTGAAAGGAACGACAAACGGCACGGTGACAGACCTGAACGGAAATTTCACATTGGAGGTTGCCGATACGGATATCCTGTTAGTCTCGTTTATCGGATATATGTCACGTGAGATTCCGGTAGGGAATAAAAAGAGTCTCGATATAAGTCTTCTCGAAGATTCCAAAACACTGGATGAAGTCGTGGTCGTCGGTTACGGAACTCAAAAAAAGGTGAACCTGACGGGCGCCGTCAATGTGATTTCCGATAAGGACTTTAAAGACCGCCAGGCATCGACCGTGTCGCAGCTGTTACAGGGTGCGGCTCCCGGTTTTAATTTTGATATCGGTACCCAGAATGGGTTTGAACCCGGAGCCACGATGAATATCTCGATCCGTGGTATGGGGTCCTTGAACGGTGGCTCGCCTTACGTTGTGATAGATGGTTTTCCCGGTGATCTGAACAATCTGAACCCGGAAGATATCGAGTCCGTTTCAGTTTTAAAAGATGCGGCCGCTTCAGCTATTTACGGAGCGAGAGCCCCATACGGCGTGATCCTGATTACGACGAAAAAAGGGAAACGGAATGAGAAAGTAAGCGTTTCCTATACGGGCAACCTGATTGTAAAGACTGCACAAAAATTGCCGGAAAGCCTGGATTCATACACATGGACCCGTGTCTTGAACGAGGCGGGAGACAATATGGGAGGACACCCGTTTAGCAACGAAACCATTGACCGTGTCATTGCATACCAGAAGGGTGATTTCGATTATATCCGGAATTCGATTCCTGACTGGCCGGACGGGGCAACGATTTTTGGCGCGATGCCGGAAGGTAACGTTTGGAATAATGCGAACCTCAATTATGCCAATACCGATTGGTGGGATATCTATTTCGGAAATAGTGTGAACCAGAAGCATGATATCTCCTTGCATGGCGGTACGGATAAGGTGTCCTATTATTTCTCTGCCGGTTATATGGATGACAGCAGTGTCCTGAACTTCGGTACGGACTATTTTAAGAGACTCAACACGTTGGGTAAGATCAGTGTGGCTATTACCGATTGGTGGGATTTTGGCTATGAGACGCGTTTCGCGAAGAAAATCAGGGAAAAACCTAATATGACTAAGGAGGGGGATTATTCTTTTATGTATCGCCATATTTCCCGAAACTATCCGATTACTCCTCTCTATGACGGTTTTGGCAATTATATGTTTGAATCCCATATACCTTCGATAGAGTCGGGAACGGATAAACAGGATGATATCGATTACTGGAATAATTTCCGGATGGAAATTCGTCCTCTGAAAGGATGGAAGATCAATGCTGATTTTGCTTATAATGTCTATAATCAGGAAATATCGAATGTGGAAAAGTATATTTATACTTATGATGTTAATAATCAGCCTTACGAGAATGGTATAAGTATCCCGAATAATTTGCTTCGCAGGAAGTATATCAAGAAATACTGGACCACCAATATCTTTACTTCTTATGATTTTAATATCAATGAGGATCATAACTTTACCGTATTGACCGGTATGCAGTTCGAACGGGGCGACGAATCTTGGGTGCAAGGATATAAGACGGATCTGATTTCGGAAAAAGTCCCGTCATTCCCGAATGCCACAGGCGATGCCCTTTTGTCTGAAGCCTGGCTCATAATTCTACGGAAAGTTACTTCGCGAGAGTGAACTATAACTACAAGGAAAGGTATTTGTTTGAAGCAAATGCCCGTTATGATGGCTCGTACGTTTTCCGTGACGGAAAGAGATGGGGCGTATTCCCTTCGTTCTCTGCCGGTTGGAATTTGTATAATGAACCGTTCTGGAAAAATATCGAACCGTATGTCAATACGATGAAGATTCGTGCCTCTTGGGGACAGTTGGGAAATCAGAATATTTCTCCGTACAGCGACTTGGAGCTGATCCCTATCTCTTCCGATAAATTGAATTGGATTTTTAATTACGGCTCTACTAAACCGGTCGGATATACATCTGCGCCGGGTTTGGTAAACAGAAATCTGACATGGGAAACGGCAACGACGACGAATGTCGGTGTGGATATGTCTTTCCTGAATAACCGTCTGTCTGCAACGGCGGATTGGTTTGAACGGCGGACAACGGATATGGTCGGCCCGTCGCAGGCGATGCCGGGTGTGTTAGGAGCAAATGTTCCGAGAGAAAATAACTCGACGCTGAGAACCCGGGGGTGGGAAATCAGTGTGAACTGGAAACAAACATTGGAAAACGGACTGTCGTATAACATCGGTGCAAGCCTGTATGATTATAAGTCCGTTGTTACGAAATACTTTAATCCGACTGGGACGTTATCTACCTGGTACGAAGGTGCTGAAGTCGGTGATATTTGGGGATATACGGTAAATGATCTGTTCCGTACGAAAGAAGACTTGGATTCTTACCTCTCTAAAGTTGATTTGACTCATATCGCTGCCAACTGGAATACCGGAGATTTGAAGTTTGAAGATACCAACAATGACGGTAAAGTGAACAACGGTACCAACACGATCGGCGATCATGGCGATTTGTCGATTATCGGTAACGACCAGCCCCATTATCAATATACGATCAACGGAGGTGTCTCTTATAAAGGATTTGACTTTTCGATGCTTTGGAAAGGTGTGGCTAAAAAAGACATGTATTTCTACCGTATGTCTAATATCTACTGGGGCTTTACCAATGGCTGGTGGGAATCATGCCTGACTCCCGGACATCTGGATTACTTCAGGGATCAACCGGGTACGAAATACAGTGGATTGTATGAAGGCGATGCCAACATCAATACGGATGCTTATTGGCCCAGACCTTACCTCAATAGCACGGAAGAGGCTAAAAACAAGAATAACGCGAATACGCGCTATTTGCAGAATGCGGCTTACTTACGTTTGCAGAACGTACAGTTGGGATATAGTTTCCCGCGTAGTGTCACCTCTAAAATGCATTTGGAAAAGCTGAGGATTTATTTCTCCGGTGAAAACTTGTTGACATTCTCGAAATTACCGAACGGGATAGACCCGGTTGCTCCGGTAGGTTTCCCCGAAGGTGGCGGCGGTGATTATTTCGGAACAGCAGGGACAGGACGTTTAACCTATGGTGCGGATCGAATTTATTCGATTGGTTTGACTGTGACTTATTAAGTTTAATCTATTAAGGAATAAAAAATTATGAAACGATTCATATTGACAGCAATCTCATGTATGGCATTATTGTGTTCATGTGAGAAGTTTATTGATTTGCAGCCTCTGGATAAAATCACGATGGATGATTATTGGAGCACATCGACCGAATTGGAATATTATACGCGGCAGTTTTATCCTGCATTTTGTCCTTGGACACAAATGGTCGCCGATATGGCTACGGATAACGACAATATGATTTCCGGTAGCCCGAGTACGATTATGAACGGTGTACGTTCAAAGTCCACTGGCAACTGGACCTGGGAGTGGAACAATATCCGTAATGTGAATATCTTCTTTGAGAATTACACCAAATGTACGAGTGGGTATGAGGCTTACAAGCAATATTTAGGGGAAGCCTATTTCTTCCGTGCCTGGTTCTATTTTAACTTGCTGAAGAAATACGGAGATGTACCCTGGTATTCGCATGTCATCCAAATGGATGATACGGAAGCGCTAATGCGCCCTCGGGATTCCCGCGTGTTGATAGCTGATTCTATTTTGGCTGACTTGGATCATGCGGTTACGCATCTCGAACTGAGAAAGAATGTCGGGAATAATCGTATTAATAAAGAAGCTGCGTTGGCTTTCAAAACGCGTGTCGCTTTATTCGAAGGGTCCTGGCAAAAATACCATGCCGGCACGGAATTCGGGACGGCTGGGGCTGATCCGGTTAAATATTTTAGGGCTTGTGTGGAGGCGGCTGAAGAATTGATGAAGGGTGATTACCAAGTCGGTATCTATAGCACGGGTAATCCGGATGAGGATTATTATAAGTTGTTTGGCTTTGACAATATGTCGGATATCAATGAGGTCTTGCTTTATCGGGCATTCAATGCGGCAGAAGGAGCTGGAAACTCTACGCAGGGATTTGTAACCTATAATAGCGATTCGAAGGGAGCTACATGGGAACTGGTCTCTTCCTACCTGGGAAAGGATGGTAAACCTTATGATTATTTGAATACGGCGGTGACGAGTAAGGGGAATGCTTTTCTGACGAAAATTGCGGAAGATTGTGATGTCCGTTTGAAATCGACTGTTTGGATTCCGGGAGATTTGATGTCTGTCGGCGAGAATGCTTATTTTAACGGGCCGGTTATGGAAGGCGGTGCATTACAATTATGTCCGACTGGTTTCCAGATAAAAAAGACGGCTAATCCAAGCTCTCCGGCTGCCGGTAAATCTTGGGAAACCCAGGGTGAAACAGGGCTTATACTGCTGCGTTACGGCGAAGTCTTGCTTAATTATGCGGAAGCCAAGTGCGAATTGGATAATTCCGTTGCTTATGAGGTTTTAAACTTGTTAAGACAACGTGCTGGAATGCCCGATTTCACGGTTAATGCGCAAAGCTTGGATAAGAACAAGATGGATTATGGCTACTCTGTTACGGATGAGCTATATGAAATCCGAAGGGAAAGGAGAGTCGAATTAGCGTTGGAGGGACAGCGGTATAATGATTATATGAGATGGGCGGCAAGTGCGCTGTTCAAAGATAAACGGCCGAAGGGATATCCGGTTGACTTGACACAATATCCTGATTTCAGCTCTAAGGTGGATGAAAACGGGTTGGTCGACTATTTTAAAAGTGTAATGCCTAATGGTTATCAATTTAGAAATAAGCAGGATTATTTGTATTCTATCCCGCAGGATGAATTAACTTTGAATCCTAATCTGAAACAGAATCCGGGATGGAATTAATCTTTAAATTGCAATATTATGGAAAATAAATCGAATTGGATGTTCTCTTGCATCTTGTGTGCGTGTTTATTGCTTTGTGGAGGTCTGAATGTGCAGGCCCAAAAAACGGGAGATAAAGCTGGTGTTCCGGATTACTATGTTGCGGCCTATATCTGGCCTTCCTGTCATGACGATCCGATGGGGCACGAAGTGTTGTGGCCGGATGGAACCGGTGAGTGGGAAATTATCAAGAAGGGGAATCCCCGCTTTGAAGGGCATTACCAGCCGAAAGTGCCTTTGTGGGGGTATGAACTGGACAATGACCCTAAAGTGATGGAGAAATGGATCGATGCCGCGACGGATCATGGCGTAAACACTTTTATCTTTGACTGGTATTGGTTTAATAACGGACCGTTTCTGGAAGGATGTTTGAATGATGGTTTCCTGAAGGCGAAGAATAATCATAAAATGAACTTTTATATTATGTGGGCGGACCACGATGTGGCGCGCAACTACTGGAATGTACATCGTTACAAAGAAGATAATTCCCGTTTATGGGATGGTGCGATCGACTGGCCGAATTTCAGGATTGTTGTAAAACGCGTTATCGACCAATACTTCAAGCAGCCGAATTATCTGAAGTTAGACGGCAAACCTGTGTTCTCCGTTTTCAGTTTGGACAATCTGATTAAAACATTCGGGAGTCTGGAAGAGACGCGTAAAGGGTTGGACTATTTCAGGGATGAAGTGAAAAAAGCCGGATTCGCGGGACTGCATGTCCAATTAATGGCCGGAGGTGTTCCGAATGAAGATTATCTGAAAAAGATAGATGCATTAGGTATTAATAGTTTAACGGAATATAACTGGGGTGGCCCGCATCGTCAGGATTATATACAATGGGGTACCGAAGCGCAGGGACGTCTCCAGAAATGGGATGAGGCAGTTTCGATTCCGTATTTCCCGAATGCATCTATCGGTTGGGACGATACGCCCCGTTTTCCTCATAAGACCCAGAAAGATGTTGTCCATCTGAATAAATCTCCGCAGAGTTTTGCTGCTTTCCTGCAGAAAGCAAAAACATATTGCGACCAACATCCGGACCAGCCGAAACTGATTACGGTCTATGCCTGGAACGAGTGGGTGGAAGGTGCTTATTTGTTGCCGGACATGAAATATGGATTTGATTATCTGGATGCTGTAAAAGATGTGATGATCGACGGTAAATACGAGCGGTACACCAAATAGCTGATACTTGAATAATAATTTTTAAGCCCTTGCAAATCAACCGCTTTTGGGCGGCATTTGTAAGGGCTGTATTTTGATGAAAGAATCTGATTTATAAGAAGATTAAAAAGATGCCTTATGGAAAAAGCTTTAATAAAAACTTGTTTTGAAGAGGTTCTTATCGGATAAATAGCGTATTTTTGTCTTTCATTGTGATGCTGTTGTTGCAGTGAGCTAACTTTAAATTCAGATATTTATGAAATCAAGTTTTCTTATCTCCCTTTGTCTGGCATTTCTTTGTTCTTGCCAGGAACCTCCTGTAGAAGAATATGCTGTGATTCCCCAACCTGCGGATATTGTCTATACTCCGGGGCTTGTGAAATTGAAAAGCCGGCCGGTTGTCGCTTATCCCGTGGAGTTGGCTAATGAAGCACAGTTCCTCCAATCATATCTATTTTCCGATTTTTCTGCCGAAGCCGTGTTAAAAGAAGGCAGTGGAAGTGCGGATATAATCTTGCAATTAGACCCGGCGGTTTTACCGGATAAAAAAGAGGGCTATGTTCTGGATGCAACATCCGGAAAGATTGTAATAAAAGCAAATTCGCCGTCCGGCATCTTGAATGGTATCCACACTTTGCGGCAGGTGATCAAAGAAAAAGACGGTAAGTTGTTGATACAGAAAGCAACTGTTATAGATTATCCGGCTTTTTCATGGCGTGCTTTTATGTTGGATGAAGGACGTTATTTCAAAGGCAAGGAAGTGGTGAAGCAACTGCTCGATGAAATGGCAGCACTGAAAATGAATGTCTTCCATTGGCATCTGACCAATGACCAGGGATGGCGCATCGAAATAAAGAAATATCCGAAACTGACGGAGATAGGCGCTTTTAGAGATTCTTCCGAAATTAATCATTTTGGGAGTGATGTGTACGATGGAAAACGTCATGGCGGCTTCTATACGCAGGACGATCTGAAAGAAATTGTAGATTATGCGGCTAAACGGCATATAATGATTGTTCCCGAAGTGAGTATGCCGGGACATGCCAGTGCTGCAATCGCTTCCTATCCCTGGCTGGGAACAAGCGGGAAACAGATCCGGGTGCCTGGTAAATTCGGGGTACATTATGAGGTGTTTAATGTGGCCGATCCGAAAGTCATGGAGTTTCTGGACGATGTGACGGATGAGGTGATTGCGATATTCCCCGGTGCTGTATTTCATATCGGAGGTGATGAGGTGAAGTATGACCAATGGAAAAACTCCCCGGCAATCCGTGCTTACATGGCAAAGCATAATTTGAAGACTCCGGCCGAACTTCAGGTCTATTTTACAAATGAGATTTCCAATATGCTGGCTGCCAAAGGTAAGAGAATGATGGGGTGGAATGAAATTACCGGAGATAGACTGCATGAATATCAGTCGAATGCCGATACGGAAGGTATAAAACAAGAGTTGGCTTCCGGTACGATCGTTCATTTCTGGAAAGGAGATACGGCTCTTGTTAGGAAAACAATTGAGAAAGGATATGATGTCGTGAATTCTTATCATGAATATACCTATTTGGATTATTCATATGAATCGATTCCTATGGAGAAAGCATACTCTTTCAATCCTGTACCTGAAGGCTTGACGGAAGAAGAGAAGAGTAAAGTGCTGGGATTGGGATGCCAGATGTGGGGAGAGTTTATTCCGACGGTCGAGAGTATGAATCAGAAAGTATATCCTCGCCTGGCTGCTTATGCGGAAACAGGATGGACGGACGCCTCCAACAAGGACTATCAACGTTTTATAACCAAGTTGGATTTTTTCCTTCGGAAGTGGGATGCCGAAGGAATCAACTATGGGCCGGTTAAATAGCAAATCTGTGTTAAATAATAAAATAACTCTGGATTGGCTTAAACCTTTCGTCCGTCTTCAAGTCTATTATCCAGAAGCGCTTCTAAAACAAACAAGTTTAATATTAATAACAGGTAATTAGTTTATGAAGAAGGTAATAGGATTGTGTTTGGTTCTCTTGATCAGTTCGGTTTCTGTTTTTGCCCAAGGTGGCAAACGGGGTGCAAAAAAAGGTGGTGATCCGGCACAACGTTGTGAAAAGATGATTGCTGATCTGAAATTGGATGAGAAACAGGCAGCAGATTTCCGTAAAGTGGAAGCTGAGTTCAGAGACAAGATGAAAGCGGAAAGGAAACAGGCCGATTCGGATCGCCAAAAGATGCGCGAGAAGATGATAACCATGCGGAATGACCGGGATGCTGAAATGAAGAAGATACTGACTGAAGATCAGTATAAACAATATCTTGAGAAGCAACGCTCCCAGTCTCCTCGTAAAGGACATGGTCGTAGAGGATGAAAAAAAGAACTCCCGTCTCATATTATTGGGGACGGGAGTTCTTTTTTATGGGTAAGAATTTATAACGTTTTTACTTTCAGATTTCTCCACAGGACCTTGATACCGCCGCCATCATGGATTTGCAGGGCGATGCGTCCTTGTCCGGCTCCAATCTTTTCGTCGTTGATATTAACCATCTCCTGACCGTTCAACCAGGTTTGGACATTATCTCCCTGTACTTTGATACGCATGGTATTCCAGTCGCCTTCTTTCAGGATGTTTTCTTTTTCATCGGGGATCTGGACCAGCCAACCGCGTCCGTATGATTCGTAGATGCCGCCCGTGTCATGTCCTTTGGGGGCAACTTCTACCTGCCAGCCGTTTACTTTCACATCTTCCTCGATGAAAGAGCGGATAAATACGCCTGAGTTTCCGTCTGCTTCCTGCTTAAATTCTACAGTCAGATCGAAATCATCGTAATAATCGCGTGTTGCCAGGTAGCCATATTTTTTATCCGGGCCGCTTTCACAAATCAACAGACCGTCTTTTACGTACCATTTTTCAGTTCCGTAAGCTTCCCAGCCTTTCAGGTCTACTCCGTTGAAGAGTTCGACTTCTTTTGTTTTTCGGGGAAGTTCTTTGATCTTGATGTTGCGGAAAGATGCCGGGTAGCCATGGTCTTGCAGGCATAGTACACCTTTCTTAGCTAAACCGTATTCCGGAGCATTCGCCCATTTGCCGCTATTCTTTTTGGCATACCAGTCGTCTGTCCAGGCTTCAAATTCCAGGATTTTAGCACCGTTCAGCCAGTGTTCGACGTGTCCGTTATCAAAGACAATCTTTGAATTATTCCATTCCCCCTGCGGATTCACTTTCATTTTTGATTTATCGGGGAGATGCATGGCGTAGTCCACACCTAATTTTTGCCATTCTTCCAACGGTTCAGGGAAGTTCGGTTCATCGATTAACTGGTATTCGGGTCCTGTTACATAAGGAACCGCAAACTGAGGGCGTTCAACCACGTGGTACAACATACCACTGTTACCGCCTTTTGAAAGCTTCCAGTCCCAGGACAGCTCAAAGTTTTCATATTGTTTGTCCGTTACGATGTAACCGCTGGCATCGCTGCCGTTACCTTTGGCCTGGATGCATCCGTCGACTACATGCCAGGGCTGTGTCAGGGTAGTCCCGTTGTAATCTTTCCAGCCGTTCAGCGTTTTTCCGTCAAAAAGCAATTGCCAACCCTCGGCTACTTCTTCCTGGGTGAGTGTGTTTGGCTCTACACCTGTACACGATGAAAACATGGCGAGCGATACGACGCAAGTTGTCAACAAACCTGTGATTGTTGTTTTTCTCATTACTGATTCCATTTAGAATTAAGTTTTTTAGATGAATAATCAATGTAGAGGCAAAGATACATCATAGTTATGAATATTTTCTACAATTCTTATGTACATTATTATATGCATATAAAAGGAAGCGCATGCACTGAAAATAGGGGCTTCTGCGGAATGAAAAAAGTTTTATTCATAACAATCAGTATTTCAGACTTTAGCAAGTAGGCGTTACGAATCGGTTAAAAAATAGTCTTGAAAAGATTTGGAAGTTATGTTGTAGAGCAGTACTTTTGCATCCGCATTCGAGAGAGAACGCAGGTCTATAAGTGATGAAACAAAAACTTTTGAAAAAAGTTCCGAAAACGTTTGGAAGTTAAAATAGAAAGTTGTTATCTTTGCACCCACGTTCGCTAAACGAAAAAGCGACAAGTTCTTTGAAAGATTTACATATCAACAAGTAGTACAAGAGACGTATAGTATAATACGAAACATACCGTCAAAAACTACAATAAATAACGAGATTCTGAGCAAAGGTATATAAAAAAACAATTTAACAACGAAGAGTTTGATCCTGGCTCAGGATGAACGCTAGCGACAGGCTTAACACATGCAAGTCGAGGGGCAGCACGAGGTAGCAATACTTTGGTGG
>NZ_QUDI01000043.1:0-45695 GCF_003477465.1 Parabacteroides sp. AF48-14 | reverse complement strand
CGACCGTGCTAATGTGTAGTGCACTCGGCACCTCGCGAAGATTAGCACGGTCGTAATGGCGATTTGGACGGTCGTAATTGGAAAGAGGACCGTCTTTAGGGCAAAAAACACCCTGAATTTCCTTGGGATATTTGGGACGCCGTCCGTTTTATTTTCAAATATTCGATTCTCCGGGAGTTAAGGTTTATCACATTGTCGGCGTTTCTGCCTTCCAACAATCAAAAAGAATGCTTTTCAGAACGGACTGCGCACCTCGTTTTTCCTATTGTCAGAAAGGGGAGCTTAAACCGTAAAAAGAGTCAATCCAAAATCGATCAAGATTTCAGACGAAATAGAAAAACGGCCGAAACAGGGGGTTATTGTAATATTTATATTTTATTCGGGAACTAATAATTACAGTTCACAAAAAACGCCACATAAACTTTGATTTTCAAACAATAATCACCTACCTTTGCCGAAAAATAAAAAAACAACATTAAATCTTAAATGATCTATTAGGGTAGAATTTTAAAATTTATGCAAAAAAATCAGACACTACATATTTATTTTCTGATTTGTATTCTATCAATCCTGACAGGTACATCCTGCAACGATTCCTATGAAAAGAGGAGGATATTAGTTATTCACTCATATGAAGCGGAATATGCCGGCTATAAACATAACGGAGAAAAGATACAACAACAGTTCCACCGGCAAAAAATCCACGCCGATATCCGGACTTTCTATTTGGACTGCGACAGTTATCGGGAAAAAGACGAGCTTAACCGGATGTATAACTTTCTGGACACCACTGCCAACTGGAAACCGGAGATTATCCTGGTGTATGACGACCAGGCCACTTATTCCCTGATGGCTTGCGAACATCCTTTGGTAAAGCAGACACCGGTCGTATTCGCGGGAGTCAACTATCCGAACTGGAAACTGCTCAAACAATATCCTAACGTTACCGGATTCTGGGACAAGCCGGAATTCATGAAAACCGTCGAACAGATAGAAAAGTTGTTCGGCCCCATGAGAATCCATTTTTGGCTGGACAACACCTATTTGGGTCGGCAAACCATGGAGCTATTTATCAGTGAGATAGACCCCTTACGCATGAAAGAATATGCCCCTTCTCTCAACGTCATAAATGAAAACGGTTTTTTTCACGTGCTAAGAGATACCATCCAACATAATAACCAACTATTCACAAACAACAGCATACTGCCGGCAAAGCCAGCACATACAATTTTCAATTTTATCAATTCAAGGGAAACCAGTTCCAATAATTTATTGTGGGTCTTATCCGGCTTGCACCGGCACTCGGTCTTCGTACAGAGCAAACGTGATTTCACATCCAAACGCCTCGGCCTGTTTGCCAGTAGCCCCACCTTTACCGTTATAAACGAAGGATTCGGAGTCGGAGAAGGATTGACAGGCGGATACCTGACCTCTACGGAAGATGAAATAAAGATATCTGTAGACAGGGCTATCGAGCTGTTAAGAGGCAAAGCCATATCCGAAACTCCAATCACCCAATCTCCCAAACAATTCGTACTGGACTGGATAGAAATGCAACGGTGGCATATCAGCAGAAAAAACATTCCAGCTTCCTACCAGATTATCAATATGCCGCTGACAGAGCGATATAAAACACTGTTCATAACGCTCGGCATCCTTCTGTTACTCATTGTCACGACGGTAATCCTGTCCCTTTTACGTCTCTACCGGAAAGAAAACAGGACCAAGAAGGAAACACAGAAAAGCCTGAGGAAAAGCGAACGATTCCTGTCTCTCGCCTTGAGCGGAGGAAAAGTTTTTGCCTATCAGCTCAAGGACTACACTTTCTATTTTGACAACGAGTTTTATACGAATGCCGGACTTGAACAAAAACCGATTCTGATAAACGAATACCTAGACCATTTGCATCCCGGTGATATCCAAGTCTTTAAAAAGGATATACAGAGAGCTTATTCCGGAGAAATCATGGAAAACATATCCCAGATACGTTGTAATTTCGACGGAAAGGGATACCAATGGTGGGAGTTCCGCTATACATATAATAAAGAAGATGATGCCTTCAATGGCCTCTGCCTGAATATTCAACAAAAAAAGAAGGCAGAACAGGAGCTCATAGAAGCCCGGCAAAAAGCGGAAGAATCCGATAAGATGAAGTCTACATTCCTGGCCAATATGAGTCACGAGATACGAACTCCTCTAAATGCCATCGTTGGCTTTTCCAATATCATCGCCAGCAATGAAGTTGAGTTGGAGATAGAAGAAAAGGTTGAATTTGTCAGGCTGATTAACAACAATTGCGATTTACTTTTGAAACTGATCAATGATATCCTTGATTTATCACGCATCGAATCCGGCCGTATGGAATTCACCTTCACCCGGCAAAATCTGACAACCTTGATAAACGACATTTATCAGACGCACCAGTTATTGCTTCCTGCCGAGGTCAAATTGATACAGGAAACACCCGAAACCCCTATATTTATAGAGACAGACCGGCACCGCCTGACACAAGTCATCACAAACCTCATTAACAATGCGGTCAAGTTTACCCAAAAGGGATATATTAAACTGGGCTATAAATACAGTGAAGCAGATTCGTCCGTATATATTACGATAGAAGATACGGGTATCGGTATCCCTAAAGAAAAGCAGAAAGCCATATTCGAGCGTTTCAACAAACTGGACGAGTTCGCCCAGGGGACAGGGTTGGGATTATCGATTTGCCAAGTGATTGTCAAACGCTTAAAAGGCCATATCACGTTGCAATCGGAAGAAAGAAAAGGCAGCCGGTTTACCGTCTGCCTCCCTTTGATAGATCATCAACAATAAGTTTTATTGTATAGAAAAGGTATCTGCATCTTTCCAAGCCGGAAACTTGGCTCGCAGATCATCCAGTTCGGTACGGGTCAGCGTACAGGTCCGAGTTACCTCTTCGCGTTTGCCGGCATCGGCCATCTTCTTCCTTTCGGGGAGAATACCATCGAGTCGCCGCGATAGACAAAACCTTTCCCGTCAATGCCTACCCGGTTTACGCCACAGACATATGCCATATTCTCCATTGCACGTGCCTGAAGAAGCGTTTTCCAAACCTTTTTGCGGGCTTCCGGCCAGTTGGCGACATAAATCAACAGGTCATATTCGTTGTTCACATTCCTGCTCCACACCGGGAAACGCAGGTCATAGCAAACTTGCAAACAGATATTCCAGTCCTTATACCGTACGATCGTCCGTGTGTCTCCAGCCGTGAAATGCCGGTCTTCACCGGCCATCCGGAACAAATGACGTTTATCATACAAATACGTTTCTCCTTCAGGAGTGATGAAAAAAGCACGGTTAAAATATTTACCATCCTCTTTTGCAATAAAACTACCGGCCACAGCCAGTTTATACTTCTTCGCCCACCCTTTAATAGTGGGGATAGTCGGGCCGTCCATCGTGTCGGCCAGTTTTTCAACTTCCATAGAGAAACCGGTTGTGAATGTCTCCGGCAAAATAGCGATGTCGGTCTTTCCACTGACACGCCGGAGCAATTCTCCATAATAACCCAGGTTTTCATCTCTGTCCTCCCAGATAATATGGGACTGGACCATACTGATTCGCAAATTGTCTGCCATAATATTAAATTTGAACAAAGTTTTCAGGATGACAAGCCGTCACCCCTCTGTAGTTCTTACGGATTTCATAGAGATCTTTCTCCACGTCACCCGTCGGATAGAATATCCCTTTAAAACCGGCCTCTTTCTTTTTATAATCCAAATAGGCCACCAGGATAGGAACATTGGCTTTCTGCGCGATAAAATAGAACCCTTTTTTCCACTCTTCCGCCCGCTTACGGGTTCCTTCCGGAGTAATGGCCAGTTGAAACTCTTCCCTGCTGTTGAAAAGTTCAACCATCTGGTCCGTCACCGACGTCCGTTTATGACGGTCGACAGGCACACCCCCCAGCCAGTTAAACAACAAATTGAACGGGAAAAAGAACCATTCTTTTTTAATCAAGAAACGAGCATTACGCCCGATCGAGGTGTAAAACAGTTTTCCGACTAAAAAATCCCAGTTACTGGTATGCGGCGCTACACATATCACGCATTTAGGCACATCTTCGACCACAGGTCCGAGTTTCCAACCCGCCAGGCGAAGAAGCGCCTTACTAATCGCTTTCTTCATTATTTGCGTTAATTTGCTCTTATTTGCTCAGCTCACCTATTTCTGTAGCGATAGCGTTTACTTCTGCTTGCAGATCAGCGAGCAATTTATTATAATACTCTTTCACACGCGCTTTGTTATCCTTTCCATCCGGACGGTTGGCACGACGAATATATTCATCCTGCATATCGAGTATTCTCGACATCACTGCGTCTGCCTTATCCGAATCCACGCCTGGGATATACAATTTACAAACCAATGCTTCTGAAAACAAATCGCCAGCCACATAGCTGATGTCTTTCTTTAAAATTCTTCTTTTAGCCATAGTCGTTTATATTAAAATACCCACAAATCTACATATTTCATTTATTAAACAAGCTCTATAGTTGAAAAAAAGACAAAAATTCGTATCTTTGCCCCCGCAAAATATCTGATTATAAACAAAATCGTTTATGGATAATATAACAACAACGCCAGAATATCTTTTTGAAAGCAGTTGGGAAGTGTGTAACAAAGTCGGAGGTATCTATACCGTCCTTTCAACAAAAGCGCATACGTTACAACAATCTTTTAAAGATAAATTAATCTTTATTGGACCAGATGTGTGGGCTAACACAAACGCCCCCGACTTTATCGAAGATGATATTCTGTTCGCTGAGTGGAGGGCTTATGCAAAGACCACGGGCAACCTGAAAGTAAAAGTAGGCCGATGGAATGTTCCGGGAACACCACCCGTAATATTAGTTGATTTCAAACCATTCTTCAAGGAAAGGGATGCCTTCTTCTATTCTATGTGGGAAAATTTCCGCGTAGACTCTATCCACGCATACGGCGATTACGACGAGTCTTGTATCTTCGCCTACTCCGTAGGTAAAGTAATTGAAAGCTTCTACCATTTCTATAAGTTGGAAGATAAAAAGGTCGCAGCCCTGTTCAACGAATGGATGCTGGGAATGGGTGCTCTTTACATCCAGAAACAAATTCCGGCAATAGCGACGCTCTTTACGACACATGCCACTTCCATCGGACGTTCCATAGCGGGCAATAACAAAGCATTGTACGCCTATATGGACGGCTATAACGGCGACCAGATGGCGAAAGAACTGAATATGGAAGCCAAGCATTCGCTGGAAAAACAGGCCGCCCATTATGTGGACTGCTTCACAACAGTGAGCGACATCACGGCCCGCGAGTGTAAACAATTGCTGGACAAAGCGCCGGACATCGTGACCCCGAACGGTTTCGAGCCGGATTTCGTACCGGAAAAAAAGGAATATGAAAAGAAACGTGCCGAAGCGCGCCATGCCCTGCTGAATGTAGCGGAAAAGTTATTAGGATGCCCCATTTCACCGGATGCATTCCTTGTCTCTACAAGCGGCCGCTACGAATATCGCAATAAAGGTATCGACGTCTTTATCGAAGCAATGAACCGGGTACGTACTTCCGGCAAGTTGCAACGCGAAGTGGTAGCCTTCATCATGGTACCCGCCTGGGTGCGCGATGCCCGTGCAGACCTGAAAGAAGTGATCGACAAAAATATCCGTACCACCTCCCCCATGCAGATGCCGTTCGTCACACATTGGCTGAACCTGATGGAGCAAGACAAGGTACTGAACTATATCTCGCATTCCGGATTCACCAATTCGGCAACCGACAAACTGAAAATCATTTTCGTACCCTGTTACCTGGACGGACGCGACGGCATCCTCAACAAACCGTACTACGACCTGTTGGTCGGTATGGACGCAACGGTCTATCCTTCGTATTACGAACCGTGGGGATACACTCCGTTGGAAAGTATCGCTTTCGGAATCCCGACCATCACGACCGATCTGGCCGGATTCGGACTCTGGGCTAAGAGACACGTGACAGGCAACGACATCAGCGAAGGTGTTGCAGTCGTGAACCGTGACGACTTTAATTATTTCGAAGTAGCAGACGCTATCACATCCTCCATCCTGACTCTCGTCAGCAAGAATAAAAAAGAAACGGTCGAGATACGGAAACGCAGTTTCGACCTGGCGGCAAAAGCGGAATGGAGCAAATTTATCGTCTATTATGAAGAGGCTTTCAGGATCGCTTTGGAGAATGCGGCCAAAAGAAATAATTAAAATAGGCTCATAATTAAACAGATAATCCCTATCTTTGCTGCGTTTTAAACAAAGATCAGAGATTCTATAATATTAAATTGAAATTGAAACATTTTAAACTTCACAATAATGAAAATCAAAGCGAATAACGCAAACAGCCCGATTTGGAAAGATGTTTATTCTCATTCTATGCTCCCCGAGCCATTACAGCCATTATACGAAATGGCAACAAACCTATGGTGGGTGTGGAACCATGAAGGAGCCAAATTATTCGGTAAGATCGACCCGGAACTGTGGGCCTCTACAGAAGGTAACCCCGTACTTTTACTTCAAAGCTTATCCTATAAACGTATTGAGGAAATTCTGGCAGATAACGTCCTGATGGCCGAAATCAAAGCTACTTACTCAATATTCAAGGATTATGTAAATGTTAAGCCGGACAAGACGAAACCGTCTGTTGCCTATTTCAGTATGGAATATGGTTTGACAAACGTTCTGAAGATTTACTCCGGTGGTCTGGGCGTATTGGCAGGTGACTACCTGAAAGAAGCCAGTGACAGCAATATCGACCTGACTGCTGTCGGTTTCCTGTACCGTTACGGTTATTTTACCCAATCCCTGTCTATGGACGGACAGCAGATTGCCAACTATGAACCGCAGAATTTCAACGCACTGCCTCTTACACAGGTGATGCAGGCTAACGGCGAACCGATGGTACTGGAAGTACCTTACCCCGGCCGTACCGTTTATGCCCACATCTGGAAAGTAAGCGTAGGACGCGTTCCTTTATATTTGATGGATACGGACATTCCTCAAAATAGCGAATGGGACCGCTCTATCACTCACCAGCTCTATGGCGGCGACTGGGAAAACCGTATGAAGCAAGAATACCTGCTGGGTATCGGTGGTATCCTGATGCTGAACAAGTTAGGTATCAAAAAACAGATCTACCACTGCAACGAAGGACATGCAGCCCTGATCAACGCACAGCGTTTGGTAGACTTCATTCAGAACGACGGTCTGACATTCAACCAGGCTCTGGAAGTTGTCCGCGCCTCTGCACTGTACACGGTTCACACTCCGGTTCCCGCTGGTCACGACTACTTCGACGAAGGTCTGTTCGGCCGCTACATGGGTGAATTCCCCGGCAAGTTAGGTATCAGCTGGCAGGAGTTTATCGACATGGGACGTGAAAACCCGGGGTCGAACGAAAAGTTCTCCATGAGTGTATTCGCATTGAATACATGCCAGGAAGCAAACGGTGTAAGCTGGTTGCACGGAAAAGTATCCCAGCGTATGTTCGCACCGGTATGGAAAGGTTACTTCCCCGACGAACTGCATGTAGGATATGTGACAAACGGCGTACACATGCCGACATGGGCTTCTACGGAATGGAAACGTTTCTTCGCAGAACATTTCGACAAGAAATTCTTCAAAGACCAGTCTAACAAGAAATACTGGGAAGCCATCCAGAACGTACCGGACGACGAAATCTGGGAAATCCGCAAGAGACTGAAGAACAAACTGTTCGAATACATCAAGAATCAATACAAGAGCAACTGGCTGAAAAACCAGGGCGATCCGGCAAAGGTTGTTTCCATCTTGGATAAGATCAACCCGAACGCTTTGATTATCGGTTTCGGACGCCGTTTTGCAACATACAAACGTGCTCACCTGTTGTTCACAGACCTGGACCGTCTGGCTAAGATCGTAAACAACGAAAAATACCCGATCCAGTTCGTATTCACAGGTAAAGCTCACCCGGCTGACGGTGGTGGACAAGGCTTGATCAAGCACATTGTCGAAATCTCACGCCGTCCGGAATTCTTAGGAAAGATTATTTTCCTGGAAAACTACGATATGCGTCTGGCCCGTCACCTGATTGCAGGTGTGGATGTTTGGTTGAACACTCCGACACGTCCTTTGGAAGCATCCGGTACATCTGGTGAAAAGGCAGAAATGAACGGTGTTCTGAACTTCTCCGTATTAGACGGATGGTGGTATGAAGGTTATAAAGAAGGTGCAGGTTGGGCTTTGACCGACAAGCGTACTTACGAAAACCAGCAGTACCAGGATCAGTTGGATGCTGCAACAATCTACCATACACTGGAGACACAGATCATCCCGACTTACTATGCAAAGAACAGTAAGGGATACTCTCCCGAATGGATCCAGTACATCAAGAACTCCATGTCTGAAATCGCTCCTGACTATACAATGAAACGTATGTTGGACGATTACATCAGCCGTTTCTATGACAAACTGGCAACCCGTTCCGCCCACTTGCGCGAAAATGACTTTGCTGAAGCAAAATCTCTTGCAGCATGGAAAGAAGAAGTGGTTGAACATTGGGATAGCTTCCAGGTAGAATCGTTTACAAGCTCTCAGGATTTGTCTATCGATGGTCCGGTAGTAGGAAAAGAATACACATTCAACCTGGTCATCGACCGCCACGAACTGCAAGGCATGTTAGGTGTAGATATGGTTGTTACCAAAGAAAACTCTGACACCCACCAGTTGGAACTGCTGTACGTCGAACATTTCAAACTGAAAAAAGAAGAAGGTTCCAAACTGTTCTTCGAACTGAAAACAAACCCGAGCGAAGCAGGTCTCCACAAAATCGGTTTCCGCGTTTACCCTGTAAACAAAGAATTGCCTCACCGCATGGACTTCGCTTACGTTCGCTGGATTCAGTTATAATCGAAACGATCCGATCCAAAATAAAAAAGGTTGTTCTCCTTCAAAGGGGGACAACCTTTTGTTGTTTATGTCATCAAATCAGTATAAAAAACCGAATTACCTCCATAGCAGCTCCCCGTACTATTTGGTAATCCCAACATTCTTCCGTAACTTTGTTACCACCGTAACTGTTACCACCGTAACAAAACACAATATATATATGAAATTCTACAACCGGACAAACGAATTAGCTGAGCTACAGCGCATACAAGACTTATCATTCACGGATCATTCGCGGCTGACCGTAGTGACAGGCAGGAGGCGTATTGGGAAAACGAGTCTGATCATGAAGGCTGTTGAAGAGACACCGACTGTCTATTTGTTTGTCGGGCGGAAGAATGAGGCGACGCTTTGTGCCGAATTTATTCCTATGATAACACAGTCGCTAAACATTTATGTTCCGGATGGGATCAAAACATTCCGTTCGCTTTTCCAGTTCCTGATGGAACAGGCTACGACCAAAACGTTCAACCTCGTAATCGACGAGTTTCAGGAGTTTTATAATATCAATGAAGCCGTATATAGCGACTTACAGAATATATGGGACCAATACCGGTTGAAGTCGAAGATGAATCTGATTGTCTCCGGTTCGGTATATTCCCTGATGCAAAAGATTTTCCAACAGTCCAAAGAACCGTTGTTCGGCAGGGCCGACAATATCATCAGACTTTCGGCTTTCAACCTTCCTACCCTGAAAGAAATCATGCATGATTACAGGCCCCAATACACAAACGACGACCTGCTGGCACTTTATGCCTTCACAGGGGGAATCCCTAAGTACATCGAACTGTTCTGCGACAACAGAACATTGAGTGTAACGGAAATGATCGATTTCATGATACGGGAAAACTCTCCGTTTACCGACGAAGGAAAAAACCTGCTGATAGAGGAGTTCGGAAAGAATTACGCTACATATTTTTCTATCCTGAGCGCCATATCCGGAGGAATCAATACACAACCGGAAATAGAAGCAGCATTAGGAAACAAAAGTATCGGAGGACAGCTCAAAAGACTAATTGAAGACTATAATATTATTGCCCGCCAACGTCCTATTCTGGCAAAAGAAGGGACACAGAACGTCCGCTATGAGATTACGGATAATTTCATCCGCTTCTGGTTCAACTACTTCGACCGTAACCGCTCGCTGATAGAGATCAAGAACTTCACGGGGCTACGTTCCATCGTCAAAGCCGACTATCCGACCTATTCGGGTAAAATCCTGGAACTCTATTTCAAGCAACAGTTTGCGGAAAGTTTCCAATACCGTGCTATCGGCTCCTGGTGGGATGTTAAAAACGGGGAAAATGAGATTGATATCGTTGCTTTGAAACTGGAGAAAAACAAGGCCGTCATAGCCGAAGTTAAAAGACAGAAGAAAAACTTTAAACCGGAACTGCTGGACGCCAAAGTCGAACACATCAAACACAAACTTCTGGCTAAATATGAAATCGAAAAACGATGCCTCTCATTAGAGGATATGTAAAAAAGGGGGAATTGCAAAGCATCCCCCCCTTTTTCACTGATATAATATTTATCGATTAAAAAGCATAAGAAAGTCCGATAGCCGGCATTAAGGCCACCGTATCGTAGTTGCCACCGAATGTTCTCGGCTGTTTCAGCAAGTCAAGGTCCGTATAGGATCCGTCACGATCGAAGCCGCTTACATAAGAGAACGCGACATCCACAGACAGGTTTGTCAACGGACGGAAACTCAAACCGGCTGTCAACCCCAATTTATTCATACTCGGAGTTTCCGGATTCAGATAATCCTTTTCAACCGGTGATTCATCCAAGTAAACACCCAAACGGACATCCAGACGGTTGGTAGCAGCAAACTGGCCACCGATACGATAAATACAGGAATTCTTATATTTCTTCGGAGCATTGATATCATATTCGCCTAACTCTTCCGTAGGGTTGAAATTAACCGTTAGTGCATCATAAGCACTCCATCCAATTACCTGAACCTCACCGGAAAGCGTCCAGCGATTTGTCGGACAATAGGTAATCCCTACACTCCAAACACTCGGCAAAGGCAGTTCGGCTGAAAAAGTTCCTTTATCCAGTTCCGGTACTTCAATTTTTTCCGGCACGCCTGGAGTTCCCGGAGGTAGCATTCCCAACAAGCCGTTTACCTTCTGTAGCAGTCCTTTTAACTCCAACTCATTAGCATAATCTAACGCAACATCGCCCTCTTTAACGCGAGCCATCACCTTTGAACGATAAGAAGCTCCGATAGTAATCTTCTCGTTAATATCGAACATCGCTCCGACATTATATCCCAAGCGTACACCGGCATCACCTTTCAAACCGACAGAAACAGCCGAGATATTATCATATTTAGCCATAATTTGTTTCAACTCCTGAGGGATCATGGCGCCCAAAGCCGGATTGCCTGCCGTCAGTTTGTTTGCCAAGTCGCTCATGGCTCCCGGAGCAATCAGTGAACGATTCAGCGAGATATTACCAAACTCCATCATCAGACCTGCTCCAATACTCAGGCGATCCATGATTTTCCAAGAAACCGTAGGTTGTATATTAAACGCTTTCAAAGAAATATCCTGGATCAGATGTGAACCTCTCCAGTCATTTCCCCAATGGATGCCACTGCCAAACGGGGTGTTTACCATCACTCCGGCAGCCAGATTATCATAAATCTTAAATCCGGCATATAGATATAAAGGCGTACTGGCCTTATTATCCGTTTCAAAAGAATAATCGTCTGTTAATGATTTATATTTTGCCGTAGCAAAAACGCCTGATACACCGGCAGACAAGTCTATACTATTTTCCATAAACGCCAATCCGGCAGGATTGAAGTGCATGCTTTCCGCACCCAACTTCATAGCAACACCTACATGTCCCATACCGGCCTGCTTCGTACTTTGTGCATTTACTTGATAGCCTTCTGCGGCCACATACGTCATTGGAAGCATGGAAAGACATGCTAACGCGATAACTTTCTTCATAAAAACTTTATTTGTTAATACTTTATTTATTATGCCTTCCCGGGCATAAACGGCGGCAAAGATAAAGACTTTTTTCTAATACTGCACACTTTTAACAAGAATGTGCAGCACAAAACCCCAAAAGTTGTGCAACCGGTAGGCCGTTTTTGTCCTCTAATTTTTAATTTTCAATTCTCAATTTTCAATTAATAAAGTATCTTTGCAGTGAAAAGGAACGTTTCCTTTTCCGTGTGCTTGCTAAACCACGTACTAAAAACAAGAAAGATATGAAACATCAAGAAGCCGCTTTGGTCTGCTTCTCAGGTGGACAAGACTCCACGACCTGCCTGTTTTGGGCAAAGAAGCATTTTTCCCGCGTAGAAGCCGTTTGTTTTACTTACGGACAAAAACATTCCCTGGAAATCGAGGTTGCACGAAAGATCGCAGCCAACGCCCATGTTCCCTTCCAAGTATTGGATGTATCGTTGATCAGCCAGTTAGATTCAAACTGCTCGCTGACCCACACCGACATTGCGATGGATCAGGAAAAGCCGGCAGACAGCTATCCGAACACGTTCGTTCCGGGACGTAACATGGTATTCCTCACCTTCGCCGCCATCCTGGCACGCTGCAAAGGAATCTTCAACCTGGTAACAGGCGTTTCGGAAGCCGACTACAGCGGATATCCCGATTGCCGCGATACGTTTGTGCGTTCCCTTAACGTCACGCTAAACCTCGCGATGGATGAACAATTCGTAATCCATACCCCGTTGATGAACCGCGATAAAAGCGAAGTATGGGAACTTTCCGACCAGTTAGGCGTATTCGACCTCGTACGGACACAAACCCTCACCTGCTACAATGGCGTTATAGCCGAAGGCTGCGGCCATTGCCCTGCCTGCAAATTGCGCAATGAAGGATTAAAAAAATATATAGAGAGAAAAGGTAAATAGTATGGATACAAGAAAAGAAGAAAACGAACTGCATCTCTTGGGCGGTTCAACGGTCTACAAGCAAGATTATGCACCGGAAGTGTTGGAAGCTTTTACCAATAAACATCAAGGAAATGACTATTGGGTACGTTTCAACTGCCCGGAGTTCACCAGCCTTTGCCCTATCACGGGACAACCGGACTTTGCCACGATCTATATCGACTATATTCCCGACGTGAAAATGGTGGAAAGCAAAAGCCTTAAACTGTATCTGTTCAGTTTCCGCAGTCATGGAGCCTTCCATGAAGATTGTGTCAATATCATCATGAAAGACTTGATACGCCTGATGGACCCGAAATATATCGAGGTCACCGGAATCTTTACCCCTCGCGGCGGTATCAGTATCTATCCGTATTGTAACTATGGCCGTCCGGGTACAAAATATGAGCAGTTAGCCGAACAAAGGCTGTTCAACCATAAACAATAAAGGACATTTTTAAATGATTCCATAAAAAAACGGCAATATGGGAACTATAGTATTGCGTTTTTTATACATTTGCAACTAATAAATTCTAAACCATATAAAATATTTAGACCATGAACAAAAGCATTACAATGAAGACGGCTCTGGCCGCCTTGGCTTGTACAGCCTGTATCAGTGCAAGTGCACAAAAACAGTATCCCGAACAAGAAAAGATGAGACCCGGTATGTCCGAATACTGGACACCGCAACCGAAAATCGTCACTCCGGGTGACATAAAGACGAACAGCGCTCCTTCAGACGCTATCGTTCTATTTGACGGCAAAGATCTTTCAGCGTGGGAAACACCGAAAGGCGGTCCGGCTGAATGGACTGTAAAGAACGGAGCTTTTACAGTCAATAAGGAAAAAGGAGACATCCAGACAAAACAAAAATTTGAGAATTTCCAATTGCATATCGAATGGTGTGTACCGAAAAACATAAGCGGAAAAAGCCAGGCACGTGGAAACAGCGGTATCTTCCTGCAAGATATGTATGAAATCCAGGTATTGGATTGCTACGACAACGAAACGTATGTAAACGGACAAACCGGTAGTGTTTACAAACAGACTCCTCCTTTGGTAAACGCTATGCGCAAACCGGGTGAATGGAATGTATATGACATTATCTATACCGCACCGATCTTCAAGGAAGACGGAACTTACCGCGTTCCGCCTCATGTAACAGTGATCCAGAACGGTATCGTACTGCAAAACAATACGACTATCCTGGGAACTACGGAATATGTCGGCTTCCCGAAAGTAATCAAACATGGTGCAGGTCCGATCCGCTTGCAGTCACACGGAGATCCGAGCGAACCGATCAGTTTCCGTAATGTTTGGATCCGGGAAATGTAAGTAATTGAAAATTGAGAATTGAAAATTGAAAATGATAAGAGCGCGAAGCTAATTTTCAATTTTCAATTCTCAACTTTCAATTAATCGAGCGTCAGATTAAACTCATCCTTCAACTTAGCCAAAACCGGATTTATACTCAATAAATGCTCATACTTTTCAGCGGATGTGTAGGCCAGATGCTTCTGGTTCGTTTCGTCTATACGGACGCGCATCTGGATACGGGTATTCTTCAACTGCCCCCGCAAATAGCTCAAAATATCAATACAGTTATTCGTCAATTCGTCCTGTTGTCCGGGATTGTGCACACAGACCTCAAAATAATAATTATCCTGCAAAACCGGTTTGCAGTTGATCATCGTATTCTTCAGATAGACTTTCTTATCGATAGAAGCGGCAAACGCATCCCAATAATGCACCAAGGCTTCCTGGCTGAACGGGCTCTGCATCTCTTGCACGACAGTTTCCACATGTGTGGCAGACTGTGCCTTCGGATGCTCCACTCCTATCTCCTTTATGGATGTTCCGAATTGCGGCGGACGCGCCACTCTTTTCGGAGCGGTGGCGGGAGGCGCTTGCGGAATAGCTGACGAAGGCGGCACATGGGTGGAGACAACCTGCTGACGAGGTATAGCTCCTGTCATTTCCTGCGGAGACTGTACGGGCTTCTGCAAAGGGGGAGCCGATTGCACGGTATAAGTCTGACCGGCTGCCTGTTGGGATTGCGGCTGGACAGGAGCCTGCCCATTAGAGGCAATCGGTTCAATCAGGCCTTTTTTTTTATCCTCGACCGGTTGTCCGGTACTGCTCAATTGGCAAAGTTGGATAAGCGTCAACTCCAGCAACAGCCGTTTATTCCGGCTGGCGCGGTAATTCAGGTCGCAGGTGTTAGCCAGTTCAATCGCTTTGAACAGCAATTGATCCGGACAACGTTTTGCCATTTCCTTATAACGTTCGCGTATGGATGCTCCTACCTCAAACAAAATCAAAGTCGATTCATCCTTGCATACAAGCAAATCGCGGAAATGCGATGCCAACCCCGTTATAATATTCTGCCCGTCGAAGCCTTTGCTTAAAATATCATTCAATATCAGAATAGCGGAACGGACATTTCCCGAAAGCATGGCATCCGTCAAACGAAAATAGTATTCGTAATCCAGCACATTCAGGTTATCGATCACCGCCTGATAGGTAATGTTACCATTCGTAAAGCTGACAACCTGGTCAAAGATAGACAAGGCATCACGCATACCGCCGTCCGCCTTTTGCGCAATCACATTCAGGGCTTCCGGTTCAGCCGTCACTCCTTCACAAGAAGAGACATACTCCAGATGCTCCACCATATCGGCAATCGAGATACGCGAAAAGTCGTATATCTGGCAACGTGACAGGATGGTTGGCAAGACTTTATGTTTTTCCGTCGTAGCAGGATAAACAAGGCATGGTGGGGCGGTTCTTCCAACGTCTTCAGAAACGCATTGAAAGCTGCCGAACTCAGCATATGTACCTCATCGATGATAAACACCTTATATTTTCCGATTGGAGGCGGAATACGCACCTGGTCAATCAGCGAGCGTATATCGTCCACCGAGTTATTGGAAGCGGCATCCAGTTCATGTATGTTATACGAACGCTGTTCATTGAAAGCCTTGCACGATTCGCATTCGTTGCAGGCCTCTCCGTCGGCAGTCGGATTCAGACAGTTGATTGTCTTGGCAAAGATACGGGCACAAGAGGTCTTGCCGACTCCGCGCGGACCGCAAAAGAGATAGGCATGAGCCAGCTTGTTACTTTGTATTGCATTTTTAAGAGTAGTAGTCAAAGACTTCTGTCCCACCACGCTACGGAATGTAGAAGGACGATATTTCCTTGCCGATACAATATAATTATCCATTCTCTGCTTTTTTATTAATAAGACAAAGATACAGATAAAATTTTATTTACCTTTGCAAAAAGCAATTCCGATGTCACGCATAAAAGACTTTTATAATAAGTACCTATCTCGAATCAATGCCTACTGGCTGATAACGATTCTGTTTCTTGCCCTGACTTTTACGATGGGCGACAGCAGCTTGTATAAACGTTATACCTATGATGAAAGGATTCGCAGCCTGGAAAAAGAGATTAAACATTATCAGAAAGAAATTGAAGTCAACAGCAAAAAGCTGAACGATCTGCATACCGACAAGGAAGGACTTGAACGCTTTGCCCGGGAAGAATATTATATGAAGAAGCCAAACGAGGATGTCTATATTATCAAGAATAAGTAAATGAACGAAAAAGCAAGAACAATCGTTTTTAATATCTCCGCCCTCCTGTTACTCGCCGGAGCCGGATTATATCTGGCATTGCCTGTTGTCGCACCTTATCTGTTTGCCGTAGGAGCTGCAGGTATAGCCGTCAGCTATCTGACAATATCGACTAAAGAGATGGATTTCCGCAGGCGCAGGCTCCACCGTTATAATATCTTTGCCGGACTGTTGTGCATATTTGCCTCCGCACTGATGTTCAGCGGACGGAAAGAATGGGTGATCTGCCTGACCATTTCAGCACTGTTGCAGTTATACACAGCATTTGTCGCCCCTAAAAAAGAATAACGGTTTTCCTGTATCCGGAGAAAAGAGACCGTACCACACAAAATACCTACTTATAGTTACAATACTGTCAAAAATATAATTACAGAGACAAGTAAAATTACCTAAAATCCGCGATTGATGCGCTTCCCTTTTATAAAGACCTTTGCATCGTTTTATTAACGATACAAAACTCTTTATAAATTGAAAGCAACGATTCTTAAGATTTCCTTTTTATTCATACTCTTGTTACCAGCCGCATTTGTCTATTCACAGGACAGGGCAATGGTTTCCGGGAAAGTATTATCGACGGAAAAAGAAATTGTAGATTTTGCTACCGTCTATCTGAAAGGCACCACCTATGGAGTCACGACAAACGAACAAGGCATCTACCATCTGAAAGCGCCTGCCGGCAACTATACACTAATTATATCCGCCATCGGATATGAGACGGTGGAGAAAAAAGTCACGCTCATCGAGGGTGAAAGAGTGAAACAAAACATCACAATCGCACCTAAAACAGAAGAGTTGGAAGAGGTTGTCGTTGTCTCAAACGGGGTTAGCCGCCTGAAACGTTCAGCCTTCAATGCGGTGGCGCTTGACACCAAAGAGCTGCAAAACTCAACCCGGAGTTTGAGCGACGCATTGGCTAAAGCGCCGGGAATGAAAGTACGCGAATCCGGCGGTGTCGGCTCGGACACACAGCTTACGCTGGACGGCTTCAGCGGAAAGCATGTCAAAATATTTATCGACGGCGTGCCGCAGGAAGGTGTGGGAAGTTCTTTCGGGCTGAACAACATTCCTGTAAACTTTGCCGAGCGCATAGAAGTATATAAAGGTGTTGTCCCGGTAGGCTTCGGGACAGACGCTATCGGAGGTGTAATAAACATCATCACCAAGAAAAAACGTGACAGATGGTTCCTGGATGCATCCTATTCTTACGGCTCGTTCAACACACATAAATCCTATGTAAATTTCGGGCAAACATTCAAAAACGGTTTCACTTACGAGATCAATGCATTCCAGAACTATTCGGACAATGACTATTACGTAAACGCCCCGGTAGAAAACTTCGAAACGGGAAGTATCGACAGAAGCAAGAAAGAGCGTGTAAAACGTTTCAACGATACATATCACAACGAGGCAGTCATCGGCAAATTAGGCATTGTAGACAAGAAATGGGCGGACCGCCTGATCTTCGGTTTCACCTACTCGAATATGTACCAGGACATACAGACCGGCGTACGCCAGGAAATCGTGTACGGCCGGAAACACCGCAAAGGCCATTCGCTGATGCCGTCATTGGAATACGGCAAGCGCGACCTGTTCACCAAAGGATTGGAC
This sequence comes from Parabacteroides sp. AF48-14, assembly GCF_003477465.1. NCBI lineage: Bacteria > Pseudomonadati > Bacteroidota > Bacteroidia > Bacteroidales > Tannerellaceae > Parabacteroides > Parabacteroides sp. AF48-14. Next base: position 27,552 of record NZ_QUDI01000043.1, on the reverse strand, counting down.
ATGGTGTTGACCGCCAACTACAACAAAAACCTGACGACAAATGTGGACACCTCTTCCTACGAATACAACTGGCGCGGAGAAAAACACCTGATGAACTCCGCCGGAGAACAGTCCAGACAGTATTCACGGGCAGACAATAACAACTGGAACGGAACAATAACCCTCAATTACCGGATCGGCAGAATACACACATTCACCTTCAATCATGTGCTGAACACCTTCCACCGTTCCAACACCTCCCTGCTCGCAGCAGAAGAGATGAAAAGTGCCATTGCCAAAGAAACCCGAAAGAATATATCCGGTTTGTCTTACCGGTTGATGCCATCCGAGCACTGGAACTTCTCCGCATTCGGAAAATATTACAACCAGTTTGTAGCCGGTCCGATGGCTACTTCCTCCGCACAAGATGAATATATCCGGAACAGCCGTACCGTCAACTCATTCGGATACGGGGCGGCCGGAACTTATTTCATCCTGACCGGCCTGCAGGCAAAATTGTCTTACGAGAAAGCTTACCGCCTGCCGACCATCGAAGAAATGTTCGGCGACGAAGATTTGGAGATGGGCGAGTTAGGCATCAGACCGGAGAACAGCGACAACGTAAACCTCAACCTGAGCTACAACAAAACATTCGGCAAGCATTCCATATATGTGGAAGGCGGAGTCGTTTACCGCAATACAAAAGATTATATCCAACGCAACATCACAGACCTGAGCGGTGGCAAACAGGCCGCCACTTACATCAACTACGGCAAAGTGGAGACTAAAGGCTTCAATCTCTCCCTCCGTTACAACTTCGCCAATTGGGTGAGTGTCGGAGGTAACTTTACCCAGATGGACGTGCGCGACAGGATGAAAACCTCCATTTCCAGCAGTGCCGAAAACCTGGCCTATGGGGAACGGATGCCGAACCTGCCATACCGCTTTGCGGATTCGGATGTATCGTTCTACTGGCGCAACCTCTGGAAAAAGGGCAATGTGCTGACCGTTACCTACGACAATCAGTACCTGCATCGTTTCACTTACTATTCTTCCGCCATCGGAGCACAAAATAACGACTATGTGGTGCCCAACCAGTTCTCTCATAACCTGTCTCTTTCTTACAGCCTTCAGAACGGGCGGTACAACCTGTCATTCGAATGCCGCAACTTCACAAATGAAGACCTGTACGACAACTTCAGTTTGCAGAGAGCCGGACGTGCTTTCTACGGCAAAGTAAGAGTTTACTTCGGAAATTAATTCATTATCATAATTACTAAATATAAATACATTTACAAGATGAAAAAGAATCATTTACTCATCGGTATCACCTCTGCCCTGTTGGCAGGCGGCATGTTTATTTCCTGTAGCGACAACGAGATTCCGGCACCCAACCCGGGACCGGGAACAGGCGATGCACAAAGCGCATTCATCATCCCGGCTTCCGTTACGGCTTCCGGAAATACGACCAATGTCCTGCTAACAGCCGAAAGCATAGACGAAGGAACGATCACAACACAAAATAACGGCCTCGTCAATGACGGTGCGACACAATGGGTGTTCTACAAAGATCAGTATCTATATGGTTTGACTTACAACCAGGGCAACGCCGGAGACACCCGTTCGTATGTCCTGAATGCAGATGGCAAACTGGAGACACGTTCACAGAGCTATAAGGTGAAGCGGTTCACAACCTACGGCATTTACGACAAGTATATCATGACCCTCTCATCGGGCGACGGTCCTACGGAATGGGCGGACGAAAACGGCTACGTGCCTCAGTCGTTCCTGGTTTCATGCCTGGACGTGGCAGCCGAGACGAAGACAGACAACGATACAAAGGATAAGAACTTTCTGTCCGAGAACTTTCTGGGCAACGGCGAGTACGTGACACTGGCGGGCATCTTGGAACACAACAGCAAGATTTACAGCGTGGCAGTCCCGATGGGATTGAGCCAGTACGGAACGAAAGACGGAAACGGGAAATGGATCTTGCCGGGCAACGAAGACCTGGTTAAAACCGAATCCGGAGGCTCAAACAGCAGCGCCTACGAAAAAGACGAATTGTTGTGGACACAATACCCCGATTCCTGCTGGGTGGCAATCTTCAACGACGAGACATTCGCGACGAAGAAGATCATCAAGACCGGTAAAATCAGCTATGCTTGCGGACGTTTCAAATCTCAATACTACCAGATGATCTGGGCAGCTGACAATGGCGACATTTACGTCTTCTCTCCCTCATACGCCAAGACCATGACTGATCCGCGCCAGCAAACCAAACTGCCGGCCGGTGTAGTCCGCATCCCGAGCGGAAGCGAAGACTTCGACGATTATTATTGCAATATCGAAGAGCAAAGCAACGGAAAATCATTCCTCCGCAGCTGGCATATCACGGAAGATTACTTCCTCTTGCTGATGTACGACCGCCCCTTCAGCGAAACCGGTTATACGGCAAATCAATTGGCTGTATTCAAAGCCGGCGACAAAAAGCTGACCTACGTCACCGGCCTTCCTTCATCAGACCTGATCTCAGGCTTCGGCAGTACACCGCATATCGAGAACGGCAACGCTTACATTGCAGTGACCTTGACCGACGGAGACCCGGCTATCTATAAAATCAATCCGGCAAATGCCAGTGCAACGAAGGGTGTAACGGTAAAAGCAACTCAAATATCCGGTATCGGTAAATTGAAATGAAAAAAGTCTTTGCAAAAATACATCTCTGGTTATCGATTCCTTTCGGTATCATCATTGCGATTGTCTGCCTGACAGGGTCGATCCTGGTATTTGAAACGGAGATACTGGAGTTCTGCTATCCCTCCCGCTATTTCGTAAAAGAGGTAAAAGGGGAACCGCTGTCGCCGGCTGCATTAATGGATGCAGCCCGGCAACAGCTGCCCGACTCCATAAAGATAACGGGCATACGGATTTCCGCCGATCCTGAGCGGACCAGCCAATTGATCTTACCCGGGAAAAAAGCAGCTTGCTTTATCAATCCTTATACGGGAGAAATAACCGGAATAGACGATGGCAAAGGGTTCTTCATGAAAATGATGCGCCTCCACCGTTGGTTACTCGATGAATACAAACGCGACGGCAGCTTTGCCTGGGGAAAAGCAATTGTCGGCTATTCGACGCTGGCACTGGCAATCATCATCATCAGCGGACTTGTCATCTGGTATCCGCGAAACAGGAAAGTACTGAAGAACCGGTTGAAAATAAAGACAAAAACCGGCTGGTTCCGCTTCTTCTACGACCTGCATGTTTCAGGAGGTTTTTATGCAGCCCTGCTCCTGCTTACCCTTTCGTTGACAGGATTAACGTGGTCGTTCGGTTGGTATCGTGATGCATTTTACACCGCGTTCGGCGTCAGCACAAACCAGACGCAGCAGGCTCATGCGTCGGCCCCGTCTACGTCAAAAGAAGCTCCAGCCCGAGGACATTCAAACTCTTCCGAAAGAGAAGGGAGACAACAGAAAAAGGTGGATTATCTCCAATGGGATGAAGTCTTATCCGAACTGCAAAGCCGTTATCCGAAATACAACTCGATTACGCTCCAGAAGGGCTCGGCAACAGTCTCTACTGCCAATTACGGGAATACAAGAGGTAGTGACCGTTATTCATTCGATCCGGCTACCGGAAAGATAACCGACATCCAATTGTATAAGGACCTTCCCAAATCAGGGAAGATCAGAGGATGGATCTACTCCGTTCATGCCGGAACATGGGGAGGCATGACGACCCGGATATTAAGTTGCCTGGTCTCATTCCTCGGAGCAGTCTTTGCCATAACAGGTTACTATTTCTGGATCAAAAAGAAAGTCAGGAAGAGAATACCCTAAGTCCTACAAACAAAAAAAGCCCGGAGTCGTTTCAACTCCGGCTTTTTTTGTTTCAGACTTTAAACGCCTTTTTTATATCTTACTTGGCGGAAGAATAGTTCTTATTCAACACTTCAAGAAATTCAGCTGTGATATCATACGCATGGTTCGCCAACAAAATATTGTCACCCATTGTATTGCTGAAAATAATCTGGTACCCTTTTGTCTGGTTGTAAGCTGTCAACTGTGCAACGATCGTATCGCGAAGTTGTCCGTTCAGTTCCATCTGCTTGGTTGCCAACTCCTGTTCTTTCTTTGCTGCATAATCCTGAAGTTCCTGCTGCTTTTTCTGCAAACGGTTTCCTTCCTGTTGAGCTCTTTCCGTAGTCAGGAAAGCATTTGCTTCATATTTACGCTGAAAATCATTCAATTCAGTCCGTAAAGCATTTGACCGCTGGGTCATATCTAAACGATAATCTTCCTGCATTTTGAGAATACGTTCATTCAAATCCTTTGAATAATTGTAATTCGATAAAAGAGAGTCTACATTTACATATGCTACAGGAAGCAAATTAGTAGAATCTCCCTCCGTTGTAAAAGCCGGAGTTACTGTGGATTCTTTTTTTCCGGAAAACTGCATAACGAACAAAATTATGACAGCCACCGCGAGCACACCATTAATTACGTAGTTAATGTTCTTCATAAAGTGTAAATTAAATCTTTATTTATTTTATTCTTCTATTTCTTTTATCTTATCATATAGATTCTTCTGCATACTATCCCGCCTATGCTGGGTTTTAGCACAACATATACCCTTTTCCCTTAGTGCCGCGTTACCCTCGATATGTGTATTGGGAAATCTTCCTCCTTTTTTGAAAAGGACTTTTACACTGAGCAACACAACACAAATAACAAGAATTATGACCGTAATCAATAACGTTGCAAGCATTTTCTCTATATTTGTGGACGCAAATATAAGAGTTTAAGTGATTGGAAAGTATGTTTTTGGTATTTAATTGTACTTTTTTTCATACCGAACTCTGTTTATAGCGGTATTATTAACTATAGAGTAGCATCTATAATATATTGTAACATTATGAAGATTACTGATTTAAAACCTGAGATCGTCTGGAAGTTCTTCCACCAAGTAACACAAGTGCCCCGTCCTTCAAAGAAGGAAGGAAAAATGATCGAATTTCTCGAATCATTCGCCAAACAGTATAAAATAGCAATCAAGAAAGATGCCGTAGGCAATATCCTGATGTCAAAACCGGCAACCCCCGGAAAAGAAAGCCTGCCGACAGTAGTCCTGCAGTCACACATGGATATGGTATGCGAAAAAAATAACGGGACTGCCCACGATTTCGACAACGATCCGATCGAAACAATCGTTGACGGCGATTGGCTTCGTGCCAACGGGACGACGTTAGGAGCCGACAATGGCATCGGTGTCGCTGCCGAGCTTGCAATCCTTGCTTCCGATGATATCGAACACGGTCCGATCGAATGCCTCTTCACGATTGACGAAGAAACCGGGCTAACCGGAGCAAAAGCTCTCGAAAAAGGCTTTATGACAGGTGACATCCTGTTAAACCTCGACAGCGAGGACGAAGGCGAAATCTTTATGGGTTGCGCCGGAGGTAAAGACACGCAGGCAGTTTTCCACTACGAATCACAACCGACAAATCCGAACATGCAGTATTTCATCATCGACGTGAAAGGCTTGAACGGCGGACACTCCGGTGGTGAAATCCATAAAGGATTGGGGAATGCCAATAAAGTGCTGGTACGCTATCTGTATCTGTTAGGTGCACAGGTCGATTTCACACTCTGCTCGATCAGCGGAGGCAACCTGCGTAACGCAATCGCCCGTGAAGCGCATGCCGTAATCGGCTTGTCGCCCAATGATAAGGAAACGGCACGTGTCCTGCTCAACCATTATACGGCAGACATCGAAAACGAGCTGAAGCATGTAGACCCGAACGTTCGTATTTCCATGGAATCGACCGAACAGCCGGAAAAATGCATCAGCAACGCATGGAAAGACAAAGTGATCTGGGCCCTGCACGCCTGTCCGCACGGCGTAATCGGCATGAGCATGATATCGAAGGATTGGTTGAAACCTCTACCAACCTGGCCTCTGTCAAGATAGGACCGGACGATACGATTATCGTAGGAACAAGCCAGCGCAGTTCGATCGAATCCTGCAAGAACATGATTGCCAACCAGGTAGCATCCGTATTCAAACTGGCAGATGCAGTAGTTACTCACGGTGACGGTTATCCCGGATGGGCGCCTAACCCGGACTCTAAGATACTGAAAGTGGCTCAGGAGACTTACAAACGTCTGTTTAATAAAGATGCCAAAATAATGGCGATCCACGCAGGATTGGAATGCGGCCTGTTCCTTGAAAAATATCCGAATCTGGATATGATTTCATTCGGTCCGACACTTCGCGACGTGCATTCGCCCAACGAACGCATACAGATCGATACCGTAGGTTTGTGGTGGTCGCACCTGCTTGAATTATTAAAGAGCATCCCGGCAAAATAAAACGGTATATTTTCCGTTATAAAAAGAGGATTAACATTTCGCCGATGTTTTTCCTCTTTTTTTATGTTAAGACGTGAAAACTTATTTATGATAAATTTGTTTTCATAAAACATAATATGACAATCAGGCAATATCTCAACACGTAGAAGCAGAATGGGTATATTGCCACATTATTAAATTGAATAAGATGAAAAGATTAGCCGCTCCGTTACTCATACTATTTTTAATGGTATTCAACCTGTTGTCGTGCGACGGGCTGGACGAAAACTATTCAACCAATCCGAACCACCAACTGAGCTTCTCGGCAGACACGCTCTCTTTTGATACGGTGTTTACGACAATAGGTTCCGCAACCAAAGAGTTCATGATCTATAACCGTAACGACCAACCGTTGATGATCGGCGAAATCATGCTGGCAAGCGGTGAAGAGACCGGTTTCCGCATCAATGTGGATGGCCGCAAAGGCGACCATTTCCAGGATGTAAGAATACAGGCGCAAGACAGTTTGTATGTTTTTGTTGAAGTCACAGTCAATCCGAATGCCTCCAACCAACCGTTGCTGATCGACGATTCCGTGATCTTTATAACAAACGGAATCAAACAATCCGTGCGCCTCGAAGCATACGGACAAAATGTAAACCTGTATAAAAATGGGATAACATTAACACAAGACACTCATTTCACAGCCGAACGCCCCTATCTGATTTACGACAGCCTGATGATTGCTCCCGACGTTACGCTGAATATAGACCCGGGATGCATCTTCTATATGCACGACGCGGCAAAGATCATCACCTATGGGACTTTGCTCGCCAAAGGGACACGCGAACAGCCGATCCTGTTCCGGGGAGACCGCCTGGATTTCATTTTGGACGACGTCTTGCCTTACGACCGCACGCCATCCCAATGGGGAGGCATCTTCTTCCGTCCGGAAAGCTACAATAATATAATGGACAACGTGATTGTACGGAACGGAAAAACCGGCCTCACATTTGAGAAATCCTCTCCGGAAGAATCCAAACTGAAATTGAGCAACTCCCAAATCACGAATATGGGCGAGAACCTCTTCTCCGCAATCAACTGCAATATCGAAGTCAGCAATACGGAACTGACCAATGCGAAAGACTGTGTCGTGGTCCTGATCGGAGGAGAATACCATTTCGTCCATTGTACGCTTGCTAATTTCATGACACTGAATAAAAGGGAGCAACCTTGCCTGACCCTGACCAATAATAAAATAGTCGATTCGCAAAAAGAGACGTATCCGCTGAAAGCGACTTTCGACAATTGCATCATTGACGGCAGCTTCAGTGCCGGCGAAAAGGAACACCAGGGAGAGCTGAACTTGTCTATCGACGGCATCGCTTCGTTCGACTACCTGTTCAACCACTGCGTGATCAAGACATCGGGCAGCAACAACGACCAGTTCAAAGATGTACTGTTCACTAAGACAAGCCCGTCTTACCGACTGAAAGGCGGTGAAAAGAATAAATACCGTTTCGACTTCCGTCCGGATTCGGCAACGACATTAGGCGTAGGCAAAGCCGATATTTTCATTACGCAACAATATCCCGTGGACCGCTACGGCGTAAACCGCCTCACGAATGACGGCCCGGATATCGGAGCATACGAATTTGTACCGAAAGAAGAAGATGAAAAATAAAACGATATGATCAGAATCTTAACTATGACGTTTTTCATCCTGCTCCTGTCCGTTATCTCTTCAAAAGGGCAAACGGATTTCCGGGTGATGAGCTATAATGTCGAAAACCTGTTCGACGCGGAAGACAATCCACTGACAGCCGACGAAGAATTTCTTCCTTCCGGCAACCGCCACTGGACGGGTGGACGGTTTTACCATAAATTGCAACAAGTGGCAAAAGTGATCACCGCCGCTGGCGAATGGAGCACTCCGGCTCTGGTCGGCCTTTGCGAAGTGGAGAATGACTCCGTTCTTGTCCGGTTGTTGCACCAGACACCTCTCCGTCAGCAATATTACCGCTATTGCATGACACATGGAGAGGACACACGCGGCATCAACGTGGCGCTGCTCTACCAACGGGACAAGTTCTGTTACTTGGGACATGCCGAACAGCCGGTCCGTTTCACGCGGAAACAACACAAGCACACCCGCAACATCCTCCACGTATGGGGAGAAGTCCTCACCGGCGACCGTCTCGACGTCTTTGTCTGCCATTTCCCCTCCCGCTACGGAGGAGAGAAAGAGAGTGAACAGGATCGCTTCGACGCCGCCCGCACATTACGGTCGTTATGCGATTCCGTCTACGCCCTCCACCCCACTCCGCATATCTTGATCATGGGAGACTTCAACGACACTCCGGACGACATCAGCATCCGGCAAATATTGGATGCGCATCCGTTTCCAATCCGATGGGCATCCGTTCCGGATTCCATGCGCATCGAATCCCAAACGGACAGGCATCCGTTTCTCCGCCTGTGCAATCTCTTCGCCGAACGGAAGACACATCCTTCAGGCAGCCATAAATATCAGGGCGAATGGAGCCAACTGGACCAGATCATTGTCTCTTCCGCCCTGGCCGACACGACAGCTGCCATGCACCTCGTTCCCGGAAGCGCCCGCATCTTCTCACCACCCTTCCTGCTCACCAAAGATAAAACATGGCGCGGCGAACGCCCTTTCCGCTCTTACTACGGCTTCAAATACGAGGCGGCTACAGCGACCACCTGCCTATAATCGCGGACTTTCTTTTATCGAAATAAATTATTACTTTTGTAATCAACTATAATGTTACAAACATGACTACAATAGAATTACAAGCAAGAAAAGCGATTCTCATCCAGGAGATTCTAAATCTCAACACGGAGACAGCAATTGCAAATCTGGAAAAATACATACGTAAGCTTAGCAAAAGTGCGGAATGTCCAGATTTATGTTGCTATACGCACGAAGAAAAAATCAATCGGTTAAATAGTGCTGAAGCGGAATTTGAAAAAGGGATATACACTTCACACGATGAAGTCAAAAACCGTATTGAAAAACTGAAACTATCATGGAAACATTAACTGTTCGCTGGAACAATGATGCTTCGGATAAATTCATTGAATTGGCACAATGGTTCGAGACTCATATGGGAGAAAAAGCAGCCAACAAATTCATCGAAGGTATCATGCATAGCATTGAATTACTTACAACCAATCCTCAACTTGGATTTGTGGAACCGGAATTGTCTGGACGAAGTAAGCAATATAGGGCCATTATTGAGCATAAACGCTACAAGATTATTTATTTCGTAGAAAATGACGCCATTCACATCGCTGATATATGGAATTGTCTACAAGATAATTCAAACTCTAAAATCAAATGATTATATGTATAAACTATATATCGCCATTCTTGTCTTTTGCATACAAACAATCAGCGCCCAACAACTCCGGCAGCCGCTCGATCTTCCGATTCTGCTGAGCGGGAATTTCGGGGAGCTGAGAAACAATCATTTTCATTCGGGAATAGACTTTAAGACACAAGGGGTAGAAGGAAAAGCGGTCCATGCCGTGCAGGAAGGATATGTGTCCCGTATTTCCGTCAGTCCCTGGGGATATGGAAACGGTCTGTACCTGGCGCATCCCGACGGGACGACAACCGTTTACGGACACCTCCAACGTTTCGCCCCGCCCATCGCCGAATATCTCAAAACCCAACAGTACGAACAGGAAAGTTTCAACGTCAACCTGTTCCTCACACCGGACCAGCTTCCGGTCAAAAAAGGCGAATTAGTCGCCTACAGCGGTAATACGGGAGGCTCAGGCGGCCCGCACCTGCACTTCGAAGTACGCGACACAGAAAGCGAAGAAGTCCTCGACCCTATCGAATATTTCAAAGAGAAGATACCGACACCCGTTCCCCTAAAATACAAGGCATCCTGGTCTGTCCGATAGAAGGCAAAGGCGTTGTGAACGGCAGCAAACGGAAACTGGAGCTAAAACCCGTCACAGCTAAAAACGGCAAGCAGGCACTCACAGGCAAAATAGAAGCTTGGGGAGAAATAGGCCTCGCAGTGAAAGCATACGATTACATGGACAACACGACCAATATATACGGAGTAAGAGAAATCACCCTCCGGCTGGACAGCCAGATTGTCTATCACAGCGACCTGGACCGCTTCGCCTTCGACGAGACACGTTTCCTGAACAGCTACGTGGATTACGAAGAGTGGAAGGAGCACCGTTCCTTTTATATGCGCAGTTTCGTCGAGCCGGGTAACCGCCTCCGCTTTATCGAAAGCGCCAACCGGGGAATCATCAACATTGATGAAGAAAAAACATATCATCTTACCTATACATTGGCCGACGTATTCGGCAACACCACCCAACTGTCTATTTGGATAGAAGGCAAAGAACAGGAAATACCGGAAATCAAAATGGAAGGGACCGAACTGTTCCATTGGGTTGCAGACAACCGTTTCGGAGCAAAAGGCATCCGGATAGTCCTTCCGAAAGGCAACCTGTATGATGACCTGTATTTCCGTTATTCCGTGAAAGAAGACAGTACGAAATTGGCCGATATACACACCCTGCATAACCGCTCTGTCCCGATTCACAAATCGGCGCAATTATCCCTGCGTCTGCGGATCGACACACTGGAAAACAAACAGCAATATGGCATCGTACGCATCCAGAAAGGCCGTCAATCCTGGATAGGCGGCACTTACCGGAACGGCTGGATAGATGCGGATATCCGTGAATTAGGCAACTATACGATCAGTCAAGACACGCAGGCGCCGACCATCACTCCGCTCAACGCCAATCTCTGGATCAGCAAACAGGCATTCACATTCCGCCTGTCCGACAACCTGAGTGGCGTGCAGACATATCGGGGAGAGATAGACGGGCAGTATGTTTTGTTTGAAATGAACAACAAATCAGTCATCACCTATCACTTCGACAAGGAACGGCTCGAAAGAGGAAAACACGCGCTCCAGCTGACCGCGACTGATGCCGCAGGAAACCAATCGGAGTACACATACTCTTTTACCTGGTAAATATCAGCCTTAAATGTTGGAGATTACCAATTTATTCGTACCTTTGTTAAATTTAAAAACATAAAATTCTAAATTAAAAAGCAAATATATAGGTCATGGAGAACAATGGACTGTTAGAAATGGTAAGAAGCAAAGCACAAAGCTGGCTTACAAAAAGTTATGACGCTGAAACACGTGCACAAGTACAGGCTCTTTTGGACAACGAAGATCCGACAGAACTTATCGAGTCATTCTACAAAGACCTGGAATTCGGCACAGGCGGCCTGAGAGGCATCATGGGAGTCGGTTCAAACCGCATGAATATCTACACGGTAGGAGCAGCCACACAAGGCTTATCCAACTATCTGAAACAGGAATTTGCAGGTCTGGACCAGATCAAAGTTGTAATCGGCCACGACTGCCGCAACAACAGCCGCAAATTCGCTGAAATCTCCGCAGATATTTTCTCCGCTAACGGCATCAAGGTTTATCTGTTTGAAGACCTTCGCCCGACACCGGAAATGTCATACACAATCCGCAAGTTAGGATGCCAGAGCGGTATTATCCTGACAGCTTCGCACAATCCGAAAGAATACAACGGCTACAAGGCTTACTGGGATGACGGCGCACAGATGATTGCCCCGCACGATAAGAACACGATCGCCGAAGTAAACAAAATCCGCAATGCCAGCGAAATCAAGTTTAAAGGCAACAAGGAACTGATCGAAATCATCGGTAAGGAAATCGACGAACAATATATCAACGATCTGACAAAAATCTCATTGTCACCGGAAGCAATTGCACGTCACCACGACATGAAGATCGTGTACACTCCGATTCACGGAACGGGTGTCACTGTTGTTCCGCCGACATTGAAAGCATTCGGTTTCACCAACATCATCCACGTTCCCGAACAGGATGTGGTAAGCGGCGACTTCCCAACTGTTGTTTCTCCGAACCCCGAAGAACCGGCAGCATTGGCTATGGCCGTTGAAAAAGCAAAAGAAACAGACGCCGAACTGGTTATGGCTTCCGACCCGGACGCAGACCGCGTAGGTGCAGCTGTTAAGAACAACGAAGGCGAATGGGTATTGCTGAACGGCAACCAGACAGCCTGATGTTCGTCTATTACCTGATCACCCGCTGGAAAGAACTGGGCAAGATCAACGGTAAGGAATACATTGTAAAGACAATCGTTACAACCGAACTGATCCGCACGATTGCAGAAAAGAACGGCGTTGAAGTATATGATGTTTATACCGGTTTCAAATGGATTGCCGACGTGATGAAAAAGAACGAAGGCAAGAAGAACTATATCGGTGGCGGCGAAGAAAGCTACGGTTTCCTGTGCGAAGATTTCGTCCGTGACAAAGATGCCGTTTCCGCCTGTGCTATCCTCGCTGAAATCGCAGCCTGGGCCAAAGACCAGGGCATCACAATGTATCAGTTATTGCAGAACATCTACGTTCAGTATGGTTTCTCCAAAGAAAAAGGTATTTCCGTTGTAAAGAAAGGCAAGAGCGGAGCTGAAGAGATCGAAGCGATGATGAAACACTTCCGCGAAAATCCGTTGCAGGAAATCGCAGGTTCCAAAGTAACGTTATTCTATGACTACTCTTCCCTGAAAGGAAAAGACTATATCGAAAATGAAACGTTAAGCCTGGATATGCCGACAACATCCAACGTTTTGCAGTATTTCACCGAAGACGGCACGAAAGTATCCATCCGTCCTTCCGGTACGGAACCCAAGATCAAGTTCTACTGCGAAGTTCATTCCAAAGTGAAGAGCATCGACGAACTGCCCGCAGCAGAAAAAGCCGCAGCAGAAAAGATCGAAGCGATCAAGGCTTCATTGGGAATCTGATCCCGCGATTCGGAAACATATACATAATTATAAGGAGAGGCTGTCACAGTCTCTCCTTTTTTCTTTACTTTTGCCTACGATCAGTTTTCCTGCATTGGTCATCATGGAATTGCTGGCCGGTAAGTAATTTACTCCACCTTATTGTAAAAAACAGCAGAAAAGAGGTCTACAACACATCCTCAAAGTGTCTCTCAGACAATTCCCTCTTGGATGAAAAATCCGTATATTTCCAGTCTATTGCCGTGAGGTGCGCAGAAAATTCCCCTAAAGTACCGGTTCATCGCTCTGAAGTTTACCTTCGTCACCCATGAAGTCAGACTTCAAAGCAACGAAGTTCCGGGTCAGCGCGATGAAGTCCGGCTTCATGGAAATAAGGTGCCGGCTCCTTCCGAAATCATCTTCTGCTCCTTCCCATATTTCCATATCCTCCCCTTTGTCGTTTCAAATATTCGATTCTCCGGAAGTTAAGCTTTATCGGAATGTCAGCAAGTATATATTATGGCTTGACAATTGTCCTGCAATTTAAACGAGCCGTGCAGCTCGTTTGCCCGCATGTTATAAAAAGCGTTGTTCCGGCAGCTAAATGTCAAACCGGAACAGTGCCTTTTTTACGGTGAAATAGAAAAAAGGGGGTTATTGTAAAAAACGTTCCATACAAAAGGATAACTTTTAGTTCAACCTCGCCAATATATTGAAAATAAAAGCGTTCTTAGAGAGATAATCTCATTGGTTATGGCTATCTTTACAACTGAAACTCAAAGCCTCAATTACAAATGGCAAAAATTACAGTTCAGAATACAGATATTAGCGTTGTCCAGTATAATGAGGAAGATTATATCAGCCTTACCGATATGGCACGAAGCCAACTACAAGAGCATATAATCTTCCGTTGGCTAAGCCTTAAAAATACTATAGAATATCTTGGCGAATGGGAAATACTGTATAACCCCAATTTTAATTGTACCGAATTCGGTACAATTAAAAATGCAGCAGGAAGCAACAACTTCGTACTTTCGGTAAAAACGTGGATTGAACGGACTAATGCGATAGGTATTTGTTCTAAGGCTGGTCGCTATGGTGGAACATATGCACACAGGGATATAGCGTACCATTTCGGTATGTGAATTTCCCCTAAATTCCAGTTGCTTCTCGTTAAGGAATACCAACGATTGAAAACTGAAGAACAACGGCTGCTTGGTTGGTCGGCAAAGCGTGAATTGTCAAAAATCAACTATCGCATACATACTGATGCCATAAAGCACAACCTCATACCTGTAGAAGTTACACCAGCACAGGCAAGCATTATATATGCTAACGAAGCTGACGTACTGAACGTTGCAATGTTTGGCGTGACGGCAAAGCAATGGCGTGAAGCCAATCCTGACTTGAAAGGTAATATCCGTGACTATGCCACAATTAACGAACTTATCTGCTTGTCTAATATGGAGAACTTAAACGCCGTGTTCATTGAACAGGCTATGCCGCAGGGTGAGCGGCTTGTCAAACTCAACCAAATAGCCATTCATCAAATGAGCGTGTTGGAAAATGGCGACAACAACGACCGAAAGTTGTTGAAGTAAAGCATTTTTAAATATTCATTTTCCCCTTTTTATCTGTTGTACCTTTATCATTTTTAATCAGATAGATAAAGGCTTATGCGAAAAAGTGATTTTAGTGAAAGTATGCGGTTGTTGGAAAGGCGCAAGCGGGAGGCGGGCGCTGAGAGTACGGCGGACTTGTACAGGGCAGTGCGGAACCGGTTTGGACGGTACTGCATGAAGGAGAGGCTGCTGTTGCAGGAGGTGACGGCGGCAAGGGTTGCGGGGTTCAGGGCGGCGCTTCGGAAGGAAGGGCTGCGGGTGAACACGGTGAACAGTTATATGAGTAGCCTCAGGGCGATGTATAACGCTGCCTGCCGGGAGGCGGGTGGTCGCTGGAAGGAGAATCCTTTTGCGGGGTTGCGGCTGAAACGGGAGGAGACGAAAAAACGGGCTGTGCCGGTCGAGGTGGTCGAAAGGATTGCCGGGCTGAACCTGCGGGGAAAGCCGGAGCTGGCCGGGGCGGTTGATCTGGCGCTGTTCAGCTTTATGGCCTGCGGGATGCCGTTTACGGACTTAGTGCACCTCACACGCGAGAATATCCAGGATGGAGGGCGGCTGCTCGTCTACCGGCGGCGGAAAACGGGCGTGCTGATCCAGATCGGTATCAATACGGGGATGCGTCAACTGATCGAACGGTATGCCCGTCCGGATTCGGTGTATCTTTTCCCCGTCTTGCCTGCGGATGCCGGCCATGAGACCTACAAAGCCGCTTTGGCCCTTCATAACCGGCATCTGAAAGAGATCGGCCGCCTGTTGGGACTTGCCGTGCCGCTAACCAGCTATGTGTTCCGGCATACCTGGGCCTCGGAAGCCTATAGATGCCACGTCGAGATTAGTGTGATCAGTCAGGCATTGGGACATACGACGGAGAAAATGACCCGTAATTACCTGGCGCGTCTTGCCCCAGAAGAGATCATAAAAGCGAATGAAAAAGTATCACACAGGATCGAAAAACTGATTGGAAAAGAGGCGAGACCTTATTTATGAAATAAGGTTAATCATGTTGTTTAATACTATATTACAGCGTTTTATACCTGTTGAAATTCATTTATCCAACAAACTTGCTGCAAAGATTACAATAAAATTGATGAAAACCAAACAGAATCGCGAAATTTGATAAAAATAAACCATTCGATTAACATTAAAGTAAAGAAAATCGGACTAATGTCCTCCTTTTCCTTAAAAAACAAAGTTTAGGGATGAAGAAGGTCTGGAATAACCATGCTTTTAACGAGTATTCATAAAAGAAACAAAATCATTCTGTTCCAATTCTTAAATTACTTCATCAAAAATAGGCCATTCTAATAATTCAAGGTTGTTTTCTAACGGTAGAAAAACCTCTTAGAAGAGTGTTTTCGCCTTATTTCATAAATAAGGTGCGTCAAACTTGAAAATCAAAGGGGTAAAACTAAAAAACGGAATGACAGGAGTTCGGAATATATTATTCTATTTAATGACGATCGGTAGCATTTGTCTTTTAACCGGTTGCAGCCGGTCAGACGTGCCCATACCACCGGGCCCGCCTACGCCGCCGGATCCCGATCCCCCGGCAGTTGCGGTTCCCATCCGGCTGAAAACACAGCTATTGAGCCGTGCGGCAATCGAAAACTTCGACAGTACAGCTATCAACGTCGCCAAAGGGAGTGGCACCCTGCAATTTGACGAGATATGGGAGGCAGTCGCTACAGACTCCGAAATCACATTTGTACCGGAACGCTATTATCCGGCAGACAGTTCGGAAGTATATCTGACCGGTTACTATCCGAAAGGCACTGTGAAAGACGGTTTTGTCGAGTACCATCTCGACGGGGAGACTGACATCATAACGACAAAGGCACAGTCCGGTTCATTGGTGAATCCTTTCGATAGGCAGGACAGCCTATTTTCGTTTTCCCATCAATTGTCGTTGCTGAAAATCACGGTTCGCCTGGCCGAAAACCGTCCGGAAACCTATTACCTGAAATTCGCGGGGTTGGAGGGCTCTTCCCGGGAGGCATGGCTCGAATTGTCAAGCGGTGAACTGTTGTTCGGGACGGAAGCGCCGAAGTTAGTGCTGTATGAGGCAGAGACGGAAACCAGCATGGAAATCTCGACGGAAAGCACCTTTAATAGCAGCCTGCTGGTACAACCCCGTACGGAGTTGACGGTCGATATTGTGCTGACGCGGGATAACAATCCGGAGCATGACCTGTCATACACCGGTCTCCCCGTGCATTTTGAAGGCAGCGGTTCGGAAGGCAATGTCGCCTACAATATCGACATCGTGATCGGCTCGCCTGACCTGCCGGTCGGGCCGGACACTCCGGATGTTCCCGACCCGCCTACTCCACCGGATATCCCGGATGATCCGGACGAACCTGATATTCCGATCCCTCCTGTAATACCGCCAGTGATTCCGCCGGCCTCGAATCCGTCGATCACGATTACGGCTACTGTTACAAGCTGGGAGGAAGTCTCCGGCGGAAACATCGATTTCAGACCCTCAAATGAATAATAAATAAACAATCAATAAAATAACAACGAACATGAAAACAAATCACATTTTACTAACTGCGGCCCTTCTCCTTAGTGCCGCAAGCTGCACCAAGGAAGCGACCGAGATACCGGACACGAACGACGATAATACCTTATATCCCGTCACGTTCAGCGGGGGGATTGATTTGGTACAGACGAAGACGGATAATAATAATACTACGCTGATGCGGAAGGACGTAAAGGCGAAAGTCTACGTTTATAAATCGGATGCAACAGTTGCTGAGGTGTCAAACCCTGTAAATAAAGAATATGAAGTAGGAACCAATGGCGATCTGACTATTGGAACAAGCGATACGATCTATCTGGCAAAAGGTACTTATAACTTTTATGCTGTCTCCACGGATTCAATAACAGAATCAACGGGAGCTTCCTTCCCTACGTTTACAAGCGGCGTCTCTGCTGAACTAAGTAACGGGTTCAACTATCTTTGGGCAAAATCAGAAAGTAAAGCGATAACAGGGACGCCAGACAAACAGAATGTTGCGTTGAATTTTGAAAGAAAGGCGGTAAAAATTGTCATAAATATAGAATCGGGAACCAATAACGGAATTACCTTAAAAGGCTGGATGCCAAGCGGCGACTCCGCCAAGATTACGCCTCCGAAGATACCAAGTCCCAATTCAAGTAACTTGTGTAAAATGACACTGTCAACGGGAGTAATAGCACCGGCAACATCTGTCGATGCTGATAATCCTGTAAAAATGACCTGTGGAGAAGTTGCAGAGAATAAAGCAACAGTCTCTTACATTATGCTTCCATTAATTGATGCAACAGGTACCCCTGTTCCCACGGTCACCCTAAGGGTTAAAGTGCAGAATACGGGAGAATCGGAAGATGGGAAAGAACGGACCTATACCACCCAACTGAAATATCCGTCAGGCGGTTTTGAATCCGGCAAACAATACACCTACACGGCCACCCTGAAAGCCAACGGCATCACCTTTACGGGTGCAACGGTAACAAATTGGAATCCGGTAACATTCGAGAATGGTGAAGGCAACTTAACCCCGATAGAACCGGATAACAATTAAAACCGTGCAACAACATCCATCCATAATCGCCGGCCCATTATTGGCCCTCCTTCTTTTGTTCTCTTGTTCCTTCGGGGAGGAGATTCTGAAAGAAGAGATTCCTCCTGTTCAACCGGAGGAAAAGATCGCCGTGTCGTTTAGCGGCAGGATCGACTTAGTCGAGACAAAGGCTGGGAATGAAGGTGCACCGGAAACGCAGGCCCTCCGGAAGGATGTGAATGTCACGATCCGGGCGTATATGCAGCCGTCAATCAGTCAGCCCGCTGTCGCGCCACAGTCCTGTCGGGATTATCTGGCTGCGGATGGCGGAGGCCTGACGGTAAAAAACGGAGAAGAAAAGATGTTCCTGACAGCCGGAACCTATACGTTCTATGCCCTTTCGGTCAATGCTGCCGGGACGGCGACCGACTCCGTTCCACCTGTACTGGCTACCGGTTCGCATTCGGAAACGGAAGTGCTAAAGAACAATACCGACTATCTCTATTGCGCTGTGAGTAAGAAAATCATATCCAATCCGGACGGTGATAAACAAAACGTAGAACTTCCGTTCATTCGCCTTGCCAGCCGTATAAAAATCACCGTTACAAGCAAAGGTGGTACAGGCAGCGAAGAAATCATCAAGGCGGACGCCCCCAAGATCACCCTGCCGCTGACAAATCCGGCAGGCTCGAAGATCACTTTGGGAGCCAATGATCCTATCGGGCAATACCCGGTAGCCACCAACACTGCCGACGGGGACATAACCGGCTATACCACTCTGGAAAGCACAGGCAACCTTACGGACGGCTTTACCGCCGGTTGCATCCTGCTTCCGATGCAGGCAGGCCAAAAGATTCCGGTCCGTATCGTCTTCCCGTCGATCACCTTCAACGGATTGGCAGAACAGAAGGACAAGCTCTATACAGCAGAGGTCACCACTCCGACGGGAGGATTCGCTTCGGGGAAGCAATATAATTACACGGTTAATATCACCGGTAACCAGGTTGGGTTTTCGCAACTGACTGTCACCCCCTGGACATCGAAAGACGGAGAATTTCCCAAAGACAGTGTGGAAGAAGATTATTAATATACAGAAGATATAGAGGGAACAACATGAGACATCAGACAGGTATAATCAATATATTAATGGCGTGCATCAGCCTATGCGGATGCACCGGGGAAAAGCTGTTGGACGGGCCTGTGCCGAACGAACCGGAAAGTCCCGTCGAAGTCCGTTTCTTCACCACTTCCGCATCTACCGTGTCGAAAGTATAGGGGTAGATGTGGGTGCGGATACGCTGGTTACCGATGCTCACGTACGTCTCTATCCCTACCGGCAAAAGGAGGGCGTGACTGATGTGACCGTAACAAAGAATTATACCGTTAAGACCGAAACAACCGAAACAAGCAAAGTGCAATCCTTAATTCCTGATAAAGTGGATGGCAACAACGGCATCGAAATGATCCTTCCTTCGGGGACCTTCAGATTCTATGCCGTGTCGACCAATAGTCAAGACCTGACTGTTCCCAACTTCCATACGGCTGATGCCGTAGGCGGAGTGCCGAGCGCTTCCAAGGGAACAGTTTCTGTCACGAATGGCGTCGATTACCTGTATGCCATGACCCAACAAACGATTGCGTTCGGTACCCAGATAGCCCATGTTCCCTTGGCGTTCAAACACGTAGGTACGCAGGTGCAACTGACGATCAAGTTCGGGGAGAGCGCCCACGCGGCAGATTATAATACAGCCAAAGATTTCAATCTGGCGAAAGTTTCGATCCAGGCGACCTCGGAAACAAATGCCGCCATGTATTTGTATAACGGGCAAATACAGATTGATGGCAAGTCAGGAGGGACGCCCGGTAGCGATGCCGCCCTTAAAGAGATGACTGTCGTGAGATCCGGCACGGTTTCGGATGGAAGCAATATCCCTGCCGACCAGGTTGCCACCTATCATCTGCTGCCGCTCGCCGGGGCCTCCGGGCAGAAAATGAAGGTCAAGATCGTTATTGGCAATTTAATCGTCGGAGATGCGGCAGCCGCCACCCATACCTATACCGGCAGTCTCGATGCCACAGGCGGCTGGTCGGCAGGGACAAGCAACCAGTACACGCTGACCCTTTCGGGTACGGAAATCAAATTCTCAACCGTTACGGTAAAACCTTGGGAAACCGGAACCTCCGGCGGGCAAGTGGGAGACATCGAGCATACGGATGATGCAAGTTCCACAGGAGCAACAACCCCTTAAATGTAAGTGTATTATGAATCCACTAAAAAAGATATCGGGCATTTTGAGCCTCTTTTGCCTGCTTGTGGCATGTCGCGGGACGGACGAAGGGGTGCCATCAGCAACGGGGTATGCCGATGTGCGGTTCACCGCTTTGCCTGCGACAGACGCGCAGACCAAGGCGGACGGCAGCACAGAAGGACTGAATGAGGGTGGGCGTGTCGTCGTGTATGCCTGGCAGGGAAAGACACCGTCGGAAACAGATAAATATGCCTACTCGAACCGGTACACGTTTCATTTGAATAATGGCGTATGCAATCTGGCTCCTCTTAGTGCTGATATGAAACTGCCGGTAGGGAACGGATATGCGTTTTACGCCTTGTCGACCAATCATGTGGACTTGCCTGTCCCGGCAATGGAAACCGGCAGCCGGACCGCAATCCTGCAAAACGGGGTGGATTACCTGATGGCGGTAAGCAGTTCACAAAGTGTTTCCGGCAGTGATGCCGTCACGATCCCTTTGGCCTTCCGCCATATCGCCACCCAAATAGTGCTGACGGTGAAACCAGCCGGTACGAACGGCTACACTTCCGCCGAAAGCCTTACGGCTGCTATAGCCCCGATCGACAGTAGCGGCAGTTATATCGACCTGTCGGCAACCTGGGTGGATGATACTCCTAATGGGATGATTTACTGGGGGACAGGTGCTACCGGAGGGATGCCCCTCGGACAGGCGAACGGGCAGGTGAAAGCGGGCGATAAAGTTGACAGCGGACCGAACTTCACCGTCTCTTTTATCCTCCTTCCGGTAGCGGCGAATGCACAAATACCCTTGCAATTCGATTTTAAGGGCATTGAATTTGACACAGGCGGCAAGCAAGCGGGGAAGAGATATACAGCCCGGCTGAATGTTTCGTCTAATGGCTTGAAAGGCGGATATACATACGCTTTCGATGTCTTGATCTCACGGCAGGCAGCCTCCTTTAGTCCTTTACCCCAGGTGAATCCCTGGGTGGTGGATGGGATCAATTTGGATGAGGTGATAGAGGTGGACCCGAAGTGAGGGGAGAGTTGAAAGTTGAAAGGGGAAAGTTGAAAGTGATAAATATTGGATATGAAAGGAAAATTTCATACAGGGATATTGGCGTTGTTGTTGCTGCTTGCGGGTTGCGACAAGGCGGACGTTGGGCGTGGAGAAAATGACGGGAAGGGGTATCCGGTCAGTTTTACGCTGGCGGAACTAAGGCCGATGCGTGCGGCGGATGGGGATGCAACGGACTTGCAGGCTGGAACGGCGTTGACGATTGCGGCCTATAATCCCAATAGCGGCAAGTTGGTTGCGGCGAGGCAGTATAAGGTGAACAGCACTGCGGACGGCTTGGAGCTCGATGGAAGTATTACGGACAACGAACCGATGTACCTGCCTGTCGGCACATACGATTTTTGCGCGATGACGCCGGTGCAAACGCTGACGGGTGAAGGCAAGCACGGCACTGTGGCGCAGGGAACAGATGCCTTAGGCTCTGTCACCCGGGCACAAATGGGGGCGGATGCGACCACTATTCCGCTGAATAACCTCGACCATCTTGCCTCGCAAATCAGTTTTACCGTGCAGGTGGTTAAGCAGGAGGTCGACTCGGTACTGTCGTTTGCCGTCCAAAGCATCGAAATCGAGGGGATGGTTAAGGCTACGACAGACAACTACCTGCTGCCTGAAAACAAACTTGTGATACCGGCGATCGAAGAAACAGACCGGTTCGAAAAGTTGACAATCGACGGGAGTGACGCTTTTACTGCCGGGGAGAAAGGAAACGGCAGCGGGCCGGGCTATATCAATACACAGAAAACGCCCCGGGTGGTTTTTCCCAAGGCGGAGAGCACGTTCAACGCGATAATCAAGGTTAAGATTCAAAGGAACAAAGAAGCGGAAGCGACAGACAGGCTATTAAGCGTAAAAATCAACCGGCTCGCCTTCGAGCCCAGCAAGCGTTATCTGTTTGAAGTCAACTACGGATGGGACTATGTCCGTTTCAATATCACGGTGGCTCCCTGGACAACCGTCACGGATGACAGCGAAGTGGGAGGCGGCGTACAAACGGTGACCCATACGATAAACATTAATCCCTGGGGTGAAGATATTAAATTGGATATGGATATATAATATGAAAACGAATTTATACATACTGATATTGTTCTTGATGGAGATCGGAATGTTGGTCGGCTGCTCGGCAGACGGGATACCGGAGGAGACAGACGGTAACCGGCCGGGCAGCCTTACCTGCATCCGCTTTGGTCTGGAGGCCGCTCACGGGCAGGTGGTGGCTACCGACGGCGAACAGACGATCCGGCTGGAGACGGGTAGCGCAAATACCGGTGAGAATACTTTGCAGAACCTCACGGTTTTACAATTCGACCTCGATCAGAGTGTGACAGACGGAGCGATGCAAGATGCCGCCGTATGCGTTACCGCCCGCTACCTGCGCGCCCCCGAACCGGAGAAGGACGAATCTGCGACGGAACCGTACTACCTGATCGGGTTGCAGGCTTCGAAAAAGGACACTCAGTATCTCGTCTTTATCGCAAATGCCGGTTCCGCCTTCCAGAATTTTGGAGGGAAAACGTTGGGTGACTTTAAAAACGTTGAGATCCCTTTCGACCAGAAGACAAACAACGGTGAAAACCAGCTGATGCTTGCGGCCTTGTATGTACCGGTTAAAGGTGTGGAAGACCAAACAATCCATCTGGTCGAACTGAAACGGCTGGTGGCACAGGTGCATTTCAAATACACGAAGTCATTGGCAGGCGTGGTAGATGCCGATTTTACCCCTTTGAGCCTCCGGTTGCGAAACGTGCCGAAGGTCCTGAAATATGCCGACGGGATTACGGAGGCCACCGACTATCCGGAGAAAACGGCTGCCAACTTCACCGACTATACTTTTATCATCGGCCAGGTCGAAGACGGTTTTACCTGGTATATCCCGCAGAACGTACGGACAGCGACAGATGCCCGGCCCTCCGGCGATTCTTTCCATACCTGCGTGGAACTTTCCGGCATCTACAAGGCCCCTAATATGCCGGACCAGCTGGTCACCTACAGGTTTTATGTCGGCCAGGGAAGTCCCGGTTATAATGTCTACCGCAATTACGACTACGAGATACTGCCCGTCCTGAGAGGCGTCAACAGCTTTGACTCTCGCGTGACGAGACGTAACCTGGTGCTCAGTCCGTCGGCGAATTGCTTCGTCCTCTCGCCCGAATCCGGCAGCGAAGTGACTTTCAACCCCTATCTGGCGCCGGGGACGGATGTCGGGGAGGTTGGCGTCAGCTATACGGATCAGGTGAAGGAAAACCGGTACAGCCGGATTGCAGCGGTTAAAACGGTCTGGCAAACGGCGAGCGGCCTGATCGATGTCTCGTTCGGCGAAGGAGTGGTGCGCGTGTTGCCCAACACCGCCGGGATAGGTGGCAATGCGCTGATCGCCGCCTACGATGCCGATAACACGATCCTCTGGAGCTGGCACATCTGGGTGACGCCCTATGCCAAAGTGCTGGACGGGACAGGGAAAAACGGATATATATACGATTTCGGCGGATATACGTGGATGGACCGCAACTTAGGAGCTTTGAACGTATTCCGGGAAGACAATAACCGCAATCTTTACTACCAGTGGGGGAGGAAAGATCCGTTTTATGACACGGGCAAAACGACTGTTACCGGAACCAGTCTTTCGTCTGCCAACAAAGGAACTGCCCTGAATATCGACGAGTCGATCAAATGTCCGACTGTCTTTTTCACCCACCAAAGTACGACGGGAACCTGGCATGGCGGAACAGCGGCAATCCCTAACCTCTGGTTTTCCGATACGAAAACAGTGTTCGACCCTTGCCCTGCCGGCTGGCGTGTGCCGGCGAAAGCCGCATGGGATGCTTATAAATGGGGTAGCGATGGCAATATTGCTTGGGATACAACCAATTCATACGGGGCGGTTTTGACGGTTAATTCCGAATATTCCTGGTTCCCGAGGGGAGTGCTTGGAAACAGCAATATGACCTTTAATGCAAGTAACACTTATATGTGGTCGGCATTATGTGAGAACGGTTTTCCACGGACTTTCAGCTTCACCAGTTCGGGCGGAAGTATAGTCAATGATATTGCCGGTTCCTTCGGCGGTTCGGTACGTTGCGTAAAAGAGAAATAACCGGTAAAACAAAAACAGAATGAAAATGAATAATACTTTTTGGCTTTTAGTACTCTGGACTACTTTGGTAGGCTTGACTACCGGTTGCACGGAGAACGACGAGGTACAGACGGAGAAGGGAACGCCGGTAGAGGTCGTTTGCCGCTTGCAGGTTGCGCCCCTCGATGGCGGACAGACGACGCGGGCCATCGGTGAGGCGGAAATCCATGACCTGGCAGTGATCCAGTTCGACGGGACAGATGACGAAGCCCCGGCAGTGATTGCCCGCGCTTTTGATAATCCGGCCTCGAAGTTGACAGTCGGGCTGATGCAACCCATAGGCGATGCAAACAAACTGCAAACCCTTTATTTTATAGCCAATGCCGGCGGGACATTCGATAACTTCAGCGGGACATTGGGCGAGTTGAAAACGAAGCAATTTTCCCTCTCGGAAACGGATGTTCAGAACTGGAAAATACTGATGACCGGAAGCAGTGTGACGAAAATCTATACGGAAACCGATGTCACTGCCACCCTGACCCGGCGACTGGCGAAAATCGTTTTCAGCATAGACCAGAACGGGCTACCGTCAGGTGCCGCCCTCGAACCGCTCTGGCTGCAATTGAGGTCGGTCCCTTCCGTCGCCTGTCCGGAAGCCCCGGCAAGTGAGATCTCCTACCCGGAGGCAAGCAGTGAACTGTACGCCGATTGGCAGCCGTTCGTCAATGATATAGAGGGAACCTATACCTGGTATATTCCGGAAAACAGGCGGGGTAAAAAAAGTGGTACGACTGTAAACAATCCAAAAGATAAAAACAAAAACAAACCGGACGACTATTGTACTTATCTCTATCTCGAAGCCAACTATTATCCGGATGCAGCCCAAAGAGATCAGGGAGCAAAAAGGGTCTATTACACATTATATCCGGGAGCAAACAACACCGACGATTTTACGATAGAAGGGAACCGGTCGTACACCGTCACGCTGAAGGTCACCGGAATAGAAGGAAAGGAGGATGATTCGCGCCTTAGCGCGACAGATATACCGCCATCTACCGGGAGCTAATTGTTACATGGTTCAACCGAACTCATTCCTGACCTTTAATCCGCATAATGCACCGGGTGAAGCGGTGAGCAATACAATCGACTATCTTAAACGGGTAGGAACCGGTGTTAATGGTGATTGCAACATCGACCATGTCGGGCTTGTCTGGCAGACCGATCCGGGATTAATCCGGGCAATCTACCATTTGAAAGCCAATGGGGAGTTTCGGATACAAACCGCCGATATGCAGGGGAACGCCCTGATTGCCGCCTATGATAAAGATAGTAAAATTTTATGGAGCTGGCATATCTGGGTGACGGATTATGTGCTGGATAATGTCGGTAATGATATGTCCGGAGATTCTCTCGATGTTCCCGGAGGACATGTATATAAATGGAGCGATTATATCTGGATGGACCGGGGGATCGGAGCAAAAAGGGCGGGCTTGGGTATCGGTGCCTCGGAATGTGTTACCAATGGGGACGGAAAGATCCTTTCTTGCCAGCTATCCAAAATACGGAATCAGGGGATTCACAGGATAAGTTCGAGGCCCAAGCAACTGCACAGACAGTACCGATGTATAATAGTGACGGAGAGCGAATATATGTAGGCGGGCAAAAAATCACTACTTCAGGGAACGATTTTGGAACGCCAATGAATAATCCTACCCTGTTCTATTCAAACAGCTCTCAATTATGGTATGGAGGTTCTGCTAACAATTCTCTATGGCAAGATGGCGTAAAAACATGCTTTGACCCTTGTCCGGCAGGATGGCGTGTTACTCCCTCCGGGGTACGAAATAATTTTACAACCGCTAATCTGAAATTTGTTTATACAAGTACTGTTAGCGATATGGATATTTGTGGTATCACATGTTATGCTATACCCGGATTACGTTGGCCTTATGGTGGATACCGGGATATTAGTAATGGAAAATCAAAAGGGCCTGGCCACGAAGGAATGTTCTGGGCATCAGGTAGTAGCTCTGGATCTGGATATAGATATGGAGGGAATGAGAATAAAGCCTCTACACTTAGTCGCGGTCAGTCCGACGGTCAGTCCGTCCGTTGCGTAAAAGATACAACAAAATAATAGATATGAATAAAAAAGAACTATCACAGACCCTTGCCCATCGATTGGGAATTACTTGTAAAGAATCCCAACAATACCTCGACACCTTGTGCGACGTCTTTAACGAAGAGTTGCGGAAAGGCAATTCCATTTGCCTACAAAACTTCGGCCAGTTTAGCTGCTGGCATCAGCCCGGCCGCATGGGGCGCAACCCGCGTACAGGTGTTCCCGCCCCCATCCCTCCCCGCAAGAGTGTCAAATTCAAGCCGGGCAAGGGGCTAATGAAAATTCTGAACCCTTGAATAGTTAGCGCTAACAGGGGTGAAGGGGCAAATGCTGATTTATCGGTGTGCTCTCTTTTAATGGGGCGTTGCCCCATGCCGCAGGCTCTCTTTTGCCGTTGATTTCAATCAACGGATTGATAAATGCCCGGCTATGCCGGACTCCTCTGTGGGTTTCAACCCCTTTCAATTATTTACAGGGAGCTATTTATTAAAGGGGCTAAAGCCCACAGAGGAAGAGGCTTTGCCTCTAATCTTCAAAACCGTTCGTTGAAGAGACTGTGTGAAAAAGACTTATTCTCCAATCAGATCAATACGCAGCCACGTTGTTTTTTGAAAAGTGAGATAGCCCCAAAAAGGCTGTTTAGAACGATAAAAGTCGA